>NZ_JQMR01000006.1 GCF_000744825.1 Carnobacterium mobile DSM 4848 | reverse complement strand
CACGAGTATTGTCTTTCACTTTTTTTATTTTAAACCAGGGAAAAACTGTGGCAACTCACGCATTACAGGTTTTAATATGTTTTTGTCAATGTGACTAGGAAGGTAATAGTCAGGTGTATCTAACAAACGTTTAAGTTCATCGAGGGAAAACTCTCTCTTACCAATTGTCCGCCATTGTTTCAATAAACGATAGACGGTTTTGGCGTATGTAGAACGGATCAAGGTAAATTCTTCAAGTTCATAAGAGGTAAACTCAACATTCAAACGGTTTACCACATACTCAAACTCTTCTGTCACTTTCACTGTAGCAGTCATATCACTTAAATCGTTACTCCAGTCCACACGAAACCGACTAAACAGATTCATCAACTCCAAGGAATTGGAAGTACGCTCAATATAGTGAATTTGGCTAATTTTTTTAACCAAATTTTCCATTGTTTCCTCAAACCGTTTGTTATGAGTAAGAGAATAGTTGGATAGTTCAGTAAGCCCCTGCTTGTCAAACTGTATTTCTCGTGTGCTAACATCACGTAATTTAGCAATGATAGCAAAGAAAAAGTTCATTTCCTCACTCGTCCAATTCCGCATAGGAACCGTATTCAGATCATTATGATATTTAACAACTTCATTCGACATTTAAAAACCTCCTAAGGAAATTGTTTTTATAATACCAATGTCGGCTTATAAAAACAACTACTTGTTTTTATAAGCCGACATTTTGTTTTTATAAGCCGACATTTTGTTTTTATAAGCCGACATTTTGTTTTTATAAGCCGACATTTTGTTTTTATAACGGCCTTGTAACCCATGGGAGAGTAAGGCTGGACGATCTCCTAAACATATTATTAAACATTTATTTAAACATTATATAAACAAGTGCAAAAAAAAAGATGTCTTTGCGTCCTAAAAATCCGGTTGTTATTTTCATTAAAAGATAAAAAAAGGAGGCCTTGCTTTTGCAAGCCTCTCTATTCTAAAAAAAAGATCAAAAGATAAAATGAAACCTTGCTCCGCAAGCTAAAAAGCATTTTAAAAGATCAAAAGAAGTCGCTCCGCTCCGTTTGCAATGAAAAAAAAGTCCTAGGAGCTTTTTTGCTAAAAAGCACATCCATTCTTGTTTGAATGAAGTCACAAACGTTGTAAAAAGTTCACTTCGTTCGTGCAGGGCAAGCCCTACATACCCAAAAACCTTTTCGAAGCGATTTAAACCCTCTTTTAAGACGATTATAGGCCTTTTAAATGAATTATGGTGTATTTATATGGCTAAGAGATATGATCGACTAGACATACCTTAAATTGCTTTTTAAAGATAGCTATTTTATCGTCCTCTCTTCACTGAGTTTGATTGTTTCGGTTTTTGGTTCGCTTTAAGCTCTGTATTTCTTGATTTAAGGCTGTCTAAGGAGAAGCTAAGCTCTCTATTCAGTAACTTCTCTAAAAGGGCTTTAAGCGTGTCTAAAATCGATTCTAAGCGATTTAAAGGGATGGTTCCTGCTTCTTTGTTTTGTTCCAGCACAGAAATCCATTTTTTTGTTTTGTCTTCACTTTTTGGCAAGCGTCCATTTTCGACATTATCAATAACTAAACGTCCTTTTATTTCTAACGAACTGACATCTAACTCCCTACCCGTATCTTTCAACAGACTTTTATAAACGATTTTTTTACGATTGCTGTCGGTTAGTTCAAGGCTGACTGTATCAAGTTTATTCTCGTAGTCTGTGGCTTTTTCTTCAAATTGTTCTGCTCGTTGATCCGCTTGCTGAACGCGTTTTTTTAAGTCGTTGATTTCTTTGTTTGCTGCGACTGTTTTTTTATCGTCCTCAATTTTTAATTTGATTCCAGAAAGAGAGAGCGTCTTTAATTTTTCAAACTCGCTGTAAGGGAGCGTTACTTTATCGCCAAACAAGCTTTTTTTTGACGTTTTTTTTACTTGTTCGAACACTTTTTTGGGTTCACTAAAAAGTTCTAATTCTTTAGACAAGTCCTCTTTTTTCTCTTGAATTTGCTTGGCGTATTTTTTAATGTCTTTAACTGAATCTAAATCAAACGTTTCGCCATTTAAAATGCCCTCTTGATAGATTTCTGGCAATTCTTTTTTCAGAAACGTATCTAATTCTCCATGAAATTTTTGTAAATCATTTCGGTTTAACACTTCTTTAGCGGAGACTTTTTCACGTTGTTTTTTTTCGTCCCAAACGACCGGTATAAAAGCAAAATGCAAATGGGGAGTGGTTTCATCATTATGGACTTGGGCAGATAAAACATTTTTTTCTCCGCCGTAACGTTCGGTTAAAAAGGCATAGGTTTTTTCAAAAAATTCCCGTTGATCCTGTTCATTTTTTTCTTTCAGCGTTGACGGTAAAGTGACGATCCAACTGCAACCCACTTTTACGTCTTCTCGTTTCATGCAGTAAACCTCTTTTAATCGGTCATTCAGTCTAGAAAGAGTGTCGCCTTCTTTTTGACAGAGGTCATAATTCAGATAGGTTTTTTCTGGATCAATCTCTTTGTTAGAATGATTGTCAGTTTTACGGTCTAAGTGAATGGATAAGCCGTTGAGGTTTCCTCTTGTAAATTTTTGAACGTGAGCCATGAAATCCCTCCTCAATAAAGTACCCCCACTATAACATGAAGAACGAGCCAGTAAACAGCTGGTATAGCCTGTTATACCAAAATAAATTTTGGTCAGGCTCTGCGAGGCTAAAACCCTCTGTTCACGACGAACCTTTTCAGCCTAAAGGCGAAAAAAGGGACGGAGAGAACAGGTACGAAAAACGACGGCATTCCCGTCTTTTTTTTTTTCGTGCAAAAACAAAAAGTCCCCTTTGCCTTTTTTGGCAGGGGACTTTTCTTAAACCAATTAATCGACACTCACAATCAACAGTAGAAAATTAATCAAATCAATGTCTGTGAACTGTCTATTTTGGGTAGAATTAAAATCGACAATTATTTAATAGTTTTGCTTTTCCCAATGGAATCAATAATTAATCCAAAGATTCCTCCACTAATCACTCCAAAGATAATAGTTGAAACCCAATTGTCAAATGAAAAATAACCCACTAGTGTCATACTAACTATTGTTAGGAAAACAATATAATACTTATCTATAAAATTACCTTTTTTAATTTTTTGTCTATAGATGAAACCATTGTTTTATCCCCTCTCAATAATTGATCCAAAGAAATATTTAGCCTTCATCAGAAATTTTTAACAAAAGTTGAATGTCAGGGTAATTTCTTCCTACTTTCCCAATTTGAAGACAGCGGCCCTTGTCACATTTAATCGTTCAGCAAGTTCTTCCTGAGTAATATTCAATTCTGTTCTTCTTTTTTTATTTCCATGACTGATTTCCATTAACTATCTCCTTTAAACGAAGTTAATCATTTTTACTCCTTTTGTACAAGCGAGGGATTCTATCATCCTTATCAAAAGGACGATAGAATCGGTGTCATTGTTTTAAAAGCTACGTTTACAAACGTTATATTTTAAAATTTCAATAAATATTTTTTAGAATAATACATGAAATGACATAAAGTCATGTATGTAGAACCTTGTTAAACCAAGGTTCTTTTTTTGTTATTATACTTTAATCTTGCTGTTTGGTACGTAGGTAATAAAGATAAATATATGGTATAAAAACAACAATAAATAATACTCCTCCTACAATTAATCCGTTTATTGAATCAGATTTACTAGAAAACGGCACAAAAATTCCAACTGCAATAGAAATAAGTGCAATAATAACGATAGAGATACCGAGACTTCTTTTTGGAGATTTCTTAGGAGATTCATGAGCTACACTAATATCCATAGAGAATAATGTTAATGCAGTAGTTGAAACGATAAAAACAAACCATAACGGGCTTTCAAACATTGCTTCTGATCCTCTAGTAATCCAGTCATAGCCTAAGATACAAAAGATACCCAATGTTTGAATAATATATGCACTCCTGATATTCTTAAGATTTTTTAAAATTAAACGTTCATCTTTAATTTTTTTCATTTTGTATCAGTCCCTTTCCTTCCAGAATAGTTCGTCTAGTGTTTTATTAACGGCGTGGCATATATTAAGACATAGTTTTAGAGAGGGATTATATTTGCCTTTTTCAATTAAACTAATGGTTTGACGAGTGACATCCACTTTTTCAGCTAATTGTTGCTGCGTTAAACTAACTTGGACACGTGCAATTTTTATTCTATTATCCACGATTGCAATTGACCTCCTTTACCATCTCTTATAAAAATATTGTAACATATAAATAACATTATTCAATATATATGTTACAATATTCATAATATTAATTTATTACCTGAAAATATAAACTAATACATGAAATTAGATAAAATAGTGTATCCGTAACCTTTTCAAATAAGAGTTGTTTAAATACACGTTATAATTACAGTATTGCTTAAATTATATACAAACGTAGCTTAAAAATTTATACTCAGTATACACAGAAAGGAGCTGTTAAGATGAAATGGGTTAAAAGAATAGCCTTTACACTTATTTATCTTGTAGTAACTCTTTATATGATTTGGGAGACTACTATTCCTCCAGTTATAATTCTTTCATTTGTTGTAATTTTTAGTTCTTTTATTTCCAAGAACGGCGTGTTTGCAGAGTTAGAACAGTTTTTTAAAAAAGCTAGGTAATTATTCTTGAGATAAATTTTTATTCATCCATAAAACCACAAATACATTAAAATAAAACCTTCTGCACTTCTATTTAACAACAGATTATTCAATACACGAAATTGCATAAAATCGTGTATCCCGAATCCTATCCCCATAGGGTTCTTTTTTTATATCGCCCCTCAATACATGATTTCGTGGCATAATGAGTGTAATCAGGTGTCGTTTTTACTCTTTAATTAGACCGTATGCGGGCTAACCGCTCGTTCAATTCGTCCTGTTTTTCTTTGGAGAGCATGGTTTCCTTAGGTTGGATATAGTCTTCTTTTGCCCACTCAGGTAATTTTTCCTTACGAACAACTTTGCCTGAACTCATAGATTTCTTGTCGTATTTTCCGTCAATCCATTTTTCGGATTTTTCGGATTTCCATGTAAAAATGTAACTTTTGACGGGATTTCCACGAGTATTGTCTTTCACTTTTTTTATTTTTAAACCAGGGAAAAACTGTGGCAACTCACGCATTACAGGTTTTAATATGTTTTTGTCAATGTGACTAGGAAGGTAATAGTCAGGTGTATCTAACAAACGTTTAAGTTCATCGAGGGAAAACTCTCTCTTACCAATTGTCCGCCATTGTTTCAATAAACGATAGACGGTTTTGGCGTATGTAGAACGGATCAAGGTAAATTCTTCAAGTTCATAAGAGGTAAACTCAACATTCAAACGGTTTACCACATACTCAAACTCTTCTGTCACTTTCACTGTAGCAGTCATATCACTTAAATCGTTACTCCAGTCCACACGAAACCGACTAAACAGATTCATCAACTCCAAGGAATTGGAAGTACGCTCAATATAGTGAATTTGGCTAATTTTTTTAACCAAATTTTCCATTGTTTCCTCAAACCGTTTGTTATGAGTAAGAGAATAGTTGGATAGTTCAGTAAGCCCCTGCTTGTCAAACTGTATTTCTCGTGTGCTAACATCACGTAATTTAGCAATGATAGCAAAGAAAAAGTTCATTTCCTCACTCGTCCAATTCCGCATAGGAACCGTATTCAGATCATTATGATATTTAACAACTTCATTCGACATTTAAAAACCTCCTAAGGAAATTGTTTTTATAATACCAATGTCGGCTTATAAAAACAACTACTTGTTTTTATAAGCCGACATTTTGTTTTTATAAGCCGACATTTTGTTTTTATAAGCCGACATTTTGTTTTTATAAGCCGACATTTTGTTTTTATAACGGCCTTGTAACCCATGGGAGAGTAAGGCTGGACGATCTCCTAAACATATTATTAAACATTTATTTAAACATTATATAAACAAGTGCAAAAAAAAAGATGTCTTTGCGTCCTAAAAATCCGGTTGTTATTTTCGATTAAAAGATAAAAAAAGGAGGCCTTGCTTTTGCAAGCCTCTCTATTCTAAAAAAAAAGATCAAAAGATAAAATGAAACCTTGCTCCGCAAGCTAAAAAGCATTTTAAAAGATCAAAAGAAGTCGCTCCGCTCCGTTTGCAATGAAAAAAAAGTCCTAGGAGCTATTTTGCTAAAAAGCACATCCATTCTTGTTTGAATGAAGTCACAAACGTTGTAAAAAGTTCACTTCGTTCGTGCAGGGCAAGCCCTACATACCCAAAAACCTTTTCGAAGCGATTTAAACCCTCTTTTAAGACGATTATAGGCCTTTTAAATGAATTATGGTGTATTTATATGGCTAAGAGATATGATCGACTAGACATACCTTAAATTGCTTTTTAAAGATAGCTATTTTATCGTCCTCTCTTCACTGAGTTTGATTGTTTCGGTTTTTGGTTCGCTTTAAGCTCTGTATTTCTTGATTTAAGGCTGTCTAAGGAGAAGCTAAGCTCTCTATTCAGTAACTTCTCTAAAAGGGCTTTAAGCGTGTCTAAAATCGATTCTAAGCGATTTAAAGGGATGGTTCCTGCTTCTTTGTTTTGTTCCAGCACAGAAATCCATTTTTTTGTTTTGTCTTCACTTTTTGGCAAGCGTCCATTTTCGACATTATCAATAACTAAACGTCCTTTTATTTCTAACGAACTGACATCTAACTCCCTACCCGTATCTTTCAACAGACTTTTATAAACGATTTTTTTACGATTGCTGTCGGTTAGTTCAAGGCTGACTGTATCAAGTTTATTCTCGTAGTCTGTGGCTTTTTCTTCAAATTGTTCTGCTCGTTGATCCGCTTGCTGAACGCGTTTGTTTAAGTCGTTGATTTCTTTGTTTGCTGCGACTGTTTTTTTATCGTCCTCAATTTTTAATTTGATTCCAGAAAGAGAGAGCGTCTTTAATTTTTCAAACTCGCTGTAAGGGAGCGTTACTTTATCGCCAAACAAGCTTTTTTTTGACGTTTTTTTTACTTGTTCGAACACTTTTTTGGGTTCACTAAAAAGTTCTAATTCTTTAGACAAGTCCTCTTTTTTCTCTTGAATTTGCTTGGCGTATTTTTTAATGTCTTTAACTGAATCTAAATCAAACGTTTCGCCATTTAAAATGCCCTCTTGATAGATTTCTGGCAATTCTTTTTTCAGAAACGTATCTAATTCTCCATGAAATTTTTGTAAATCATTTCGGTTTAACACTTCTTTAGCGGAGACTTTTTCACGTTGTTTTTTTTCGTCCCAAACGACCGGTATAAAAGCAAAATGCAAATGGGGAGTGGTTTCATCATTATGGACTTGGGCAGATAAAACATTTTTTTCTCCGCCGTAACGTTCGGTTAAAAAGGCATAGGTTTTTTCAAAAAATTCCCGTTGATCCTGTTCATTTTTTTCTTTCAGCGTTGACGGTAAAGTGACGATCCAACTGCAACCCACTTTTACGTCTTCTCGTTTCATGCAGTAAACCTCTTTTAATCGGTCATTCAGTCTAGAAAGAGTGTCGCCTTCTTTTTGACAGAGGTCATAATTCAGATAGGTTTTTTCTGGATCAATCTCTTTGTTAGAATGATTGTCAGTTTTACGGTCTAAGTGAATGGATAAGCCGTTGAGGTTTCCTCTTGTAAATTTTTGAACGTGAGCCATGAAATCCCTCCTCAATAAAGTACCCCCACTATAACATGAAGAACGAGCCAGTAAACAGCTGGTATAGCCTGTTATACCAAAATAAATTTTGGTCAGGCTCTGCGAGGCTAAAACCCTCTGTTCACGACGAACCTTTTCAGCCTAAAGGCGAAAAAAGGGACGGAGAGAACAGGTACGAAAAACGACGGCATTCCCGTCTTTTTTTTTTCGTGCAAAAACAAAAAGTCCCCTTTGCCTTTTTTGGCAGGGGACTTTTCTTAAACCAATTAATCGACACTCACAATCAACAGTAGAAAATTAATCAAATCAATGTCTGTGAACTGTCTATTTTGGGTAGAATTAAAATCGACAATTATTTAATAGTTTTGCTTTTCCCAATGGAATCAATAATTAATCCAAAGATTCCTCCACTAATCACTCCAAAGATAATAGTTGAAACCCAATTGTCAAATGAAAAATAACCCACTAGTGTCATACTAACTATTGTTAGGAAAACAATATAATACTTATCTATAAAATTACCTTTTTTAATTTTTTTGTCTATAGATGAAACCATTGTTTTATCCCCTCTCAATAATTGATCCAAAGAAATATTTAGCTCATCAGAAATTTTTAACAAAAGTTGAATGTCAGGGTAATTTCTTCCTACTTCCCAATTTGAGACAGCGGCCCTTGTCACATTTAATCGTTCAGCAAGTTCTTCCTGAGTAATATTCAATTCTGTTCTTCTTTTTTTTATTTCATGACTGATTTCCATTAACTATCTCCTTTAAACGAAGTTAATCATTTTTACTCCTTTTGTACAAGCGAGGGATTCTATCATCCTTATCAAAAGGACGATAGAATCGGTGTCATTGTTTTAAAAGCTACGTTTACAAACGTTATATTTTAAAATTTCAATAAATATTTTTTAGAATAATACATGAAATGACATAAAGTCATGTATGTAGAACCTTGTTAAACCAAGGTTCTTTTTTTGTTATTATACTTTAATCTTGCTGTTTGGTACGTAGGTAATAAAGATAAATATATGGTATAAAAACAACAATAAATAATACTCCTCCTACAATTAATCCGTTTATTGAATCAGATTTACTAGAAAACGGCACAAAAATTCCAACTGCAATAGAAATAAGTGCAATAATAACGATAGAGATACCGAGACTTCTTTTTGGAGATTTCTTAGGAGATTCATGAGCTACACTAATATCCATAGAGAATAATGTTAATGCAGTAGTTGAAACGATAAAAACAAACCATAACGGGCTTTCAAACATTGCTTCTGATCCTCTAGTAATCCAGTCATAGCCTAAGATACAAAAGATACCCAATGTTTGAATAATATATGCACTCCTGATATTCTTAAGATTTTTTAAAATTAAACGTTCATCTTTAATTTTTTTCATTTTGTATCAGTCCCTTTCCTTCCAGAATAGTTCGTCTAGTGTTTTATTAACGGCGTGGCATATATTAAGACATAGTTTTAGAGAGGGATTATATTTGCCTTTTTCAATTAAACTAATGGTTTGACGAGTGACATCCACTTTTTCAGCTAATTGTTGCTGCGTTAAACTAACTTGGACACGTGCAATTTTTATTCTATTATCCACGATTGCAATTGACCTCCTTTACCATCTCTTATAAAAATATTGTAACATATAAATAACATTATTCAATATATATGTTACAATATTCATAATATTAATTTATTACCTGAAAATATAAACTAATACATGAAATTAGATAAAATAGTGTATCCGTAACCTTTTCAAATAAGAGTTGTTTAAATACACGTTATAATTACAGTATTGCTTAAATTATATACAAACGTAGCTTAAAAATTTATACTCAGTATACACAGAAAGGAGCTGTTAAGATGAAATGGGTTAAAAGAATAGCCTTTACACTTATTTATCTTGTAGTAACTCTTTATATGATTTGGGAGACTACTATTCCTCCAGTTATAATTCTTTCATTTGTTGTAATTTTTAGTTCTTTTATTTCCAAGAACGGCGTGTTTGCAGAGTTAGAACAGTTTTTTAAAAAAGCTAGGTAATTATTCTTGAGATAAATTTTTATTCATCCATAAAACCACAAATACATTAAAATAAAACCTTCTGCACTTCTATTTAACAACAGATTATTCAATACACGAAATTGCATAAAATCGTGTATCCCGAATCCTATCCCCATAGGGTTCTTTTTTTATATCGCCCCTCAATACATGATTTCGTGGCATAATGAGTGTAATCAGGTGTCGTTTTTACTCTTTAATTAGACCGTATGCGGGCTAACCGCTCGTTCAATTCGTCCTGTTTTTCTTTGGAGAGCATGGTTTCCTTAGGTTGGATATAGTCTTCTTTTGCCCACTCAGGTAATTTTTCCTTACGAACAACTTTGCCTGAACTCATAGATTTCTTGTCGTATTTTCCGTCAATCCATTTTTCGGATTTTTCGGATTTCCATGTAAAAATGTAACTTTTGACGGGATTTCCACGAGTATTGTCTTTCACTTTTTTTATTTTTAAACCAGGGAAAAACTGTGGCAACTCACGCATTACAGGTTTTAATATGTTTTTGTCAATGTGACTAGGAAGGTAATAGTCAGGTGTATCTAACAAACGTTTAAGTTCATCGAGGGAAAACTCTCTCTTACCAATTGTCCGCCATTGTTTCAATAAACGATAGACGGTTTTGGCGTATGTAGAACGGATCAAGGTAAATTCTTCAAGTTCATAAGAGGTAAACTCAACATTCAAACGGTTTACCACATACTCAAACTCTTCTGTCACTTTCACTGTAGCAGTCATATCACTTAAATCGTTACTCCAGTCCACACGAAACCGACTAAACAGATTCATCAACTCCAAGGAATTGGAAGTACGCTCAATATAGTGAATTTGGCTAATTTTTTTAACCAAATTTTCCATTGTTTCCTCAAACCGTTTGTTATGAGTAAGAGAATAGTTGGATAGTTCAGTAAGCCCCTGCTTGTCAAACTGTATTTCTCGTGTGCTAACATCACGTAATTTAGCAATGATAGCAAAGAAAAAGTTCATTTCCTCACTCGTCCAATTCCGCATAGGAACCGTATTCAGATCATTATGATATTTAACAACTTCATTCGACATTTAAAAACCTCCTAAGGAAATTGTTTTTATAATACCAATGTCGGCTTATAAAAACAACTACTTGTTTTTATAAGCCGACATTTTGTTTTTATAAGCCGACATTTTGTTTTTATAAGCCGACATTTTGTTTTTATAAGCCGACATTTTGTTTTTATAACGGCCTTGTAACCCATGGGAGAGTAAGGCTGGACGATCTCCTAAACATATTATTAAACATTTATTTAAACATTATATAAACAAGTGCAAAAAAAAAGATGTCTTTGCGTCCTAAAAATCCGGTTGTTATTTTCGATTAAAAGATAAAAAAAGGAGGCCTTGCTTTTGCAAGCCTCTCTATTCTAAAAAAAAAGATCAAAAGATAAAATGAAACCTTGCTCCGCAAGCTAAAAAGCATTTTAAAAGATCAAAAGAAGTCGCTCCGCTCCGTTTGCAATGAAAAAAAAGTCCTAGGAGCTATTTTGCTAAAAAGCACATCCATTCTTGTTTGAATGAAGTCACAAACGTTGTAAAAAGTTCACTTCGTTCGTGCAGGGCAAGCCCTACATACCCAAAAACCTTTTCGAAGCGATTTAAACCCTCTTTTAAGACGATTATAGGCCTTTTAAATGAATTATGGTGTATTTATATGGCTAAGAGATATGATCGACTAGACATACCTTAAATTGCTTTTTAAAGATAGCTATTTTATCGTCCTCTCTTCACTGAGTTTGATTGTTTCGGTTTTTGGTTCGCTTTAAGCTCTGTATTTCTTGATTTAAGGCTGTCTAAGGAGAAGCTAAGCTCTCTATTCAGTAACTTCTCTAAAAGGGCTTTAAGCGTGTCTAAAATCGATTCTAAGCGATTTAAAGGGATGGTTCCTGCTTCTTTGTTTTGTTCCAGCACAGAAATCCATTTTTTTGTTTTGTCTTCACTTTTTGGCAAGCGTCCATTTTCGACATTATCAATAACTAAACGTCCTTTTATTTCTAACGAACTGACATCTAACTCCCTACCCGTATCTTTCAACAGACTTTTATAAACGATTTTTTTACGATTGCTGTCGGTTAGTTCAAGGCTGACTGTATCAAGTTTATTCTCGTAGTCTGTGGCTTTTTCTTCAAATTGTTCTGCTCGTTGATCCGCTTGCTGAACGCGTTTGTTTAAGTCGTTGATTTCTTTGTTTGCTGCGACTGTTTTTTTATCGTCCTCAATTTTTAATTTGATTCCAGAAAGAGAGAGCGTCTTTAATTTTTCAAACTCGCTGTAAGGGAGCGTTACTTTATCGCCAAACAAGCTTTTTTTTGACGTTTTTTTTACTTGTTCGAACACTTTTTTGGGTTCACTAAAAAGTTCTAATTCTTTAGACAAGTCCTCTTTTTCTCTTGAATTTGCTTGGCGTATTTTTTAATGTCTTTAACTGAATCTAAATCAAACGTTTCGCCATTTAAAATGCCCTCTTGATAGATTTCTGGCAATTCTTTTTTTCAGAAACGTATCTAATTCTCCATGAAATTTTTGTAAATCATTTCGGTTTAACACTTCTTTAGCGGAGACTTTTCACGTTGTTTTTTTTCGTCCCAAACGACCGGTATAAAAGCAAAATGCAAATGGGGAGTGGTTTCATCATTATGGACTTGGGCAGATAAAACATTTTTTTCTCCGCCGTAACGTTCGGTTAAAAAGGCATAGGTTTTTTCAAAAATTCCCGTTGATCCTGTTCATTTTTTTCTTTCAGCGTTGACGGTAAAGTGACGATCCAACTGCAACCCACTTTTACGTCTTCTCGTTTCATGCAGTAAACCTCTTTTAATCGGTCATTCAGTCTAGAAAGAGTGTCGCCTTCTTTTTGACCAGAGGTCATAATTCAGATAGGTTTTTTCTGGATCAATCTCTTTGTTAGAATGATTGTCAGTTTTACGGTCTAAGTGAATGGATAAGCCGTTGAGGTTTCCTCTTGTAAATTTTTGAACGTGAGCCATGAAATCCCTCCTCAATAAAGTACCCCCACTATAACATGAAGAACGAGCCAGTAAACAGCTGGTATAGCCTGTTATACCAAAATAAATTTTGGTCAGGCTCTGCGAGGCTAAAACCCTCTGTTCACGACGAACCTTTTCAGCCTAAAGGCGAAAAAAGGGACGGAGAGAACAGGTACGAAAAACGACGGCATTCCCGTCTTTTTTTTTTTCGTGCAAAAACAAAAAGTCCCCTTTGCCTTTTTTGGCAGGGGACTTTTCTTAAACCAATTAATCGACACTCACAATCAACAGTAGAAATTAATCAAATCAATGTCTGTGAACTGTCTATTTTGGGTAGAATTAAAATCGACAATTATTTAATAGTTTTGCTTTTCCCAATGGAATCAATAATTAATCCAAAGATTCCTCCACTAATCAACTCCAAAGATAATAGTTGAAACCCAATTGTCAAATGAAAAATAACCCACTAGTGTCATACTAACTATTGTTAGGAAAACAATATAATACTTATCTATAAAATTACCTTTTTTAATTTTTTTGTCTATAGATGAAACCATTGTTTATCCCCTCTCAATAATTGATCCAAAGAAATATTTAGCTCATCAGAATTTTTAACAAAAGTTGAATGTCAGGGTAATTTCTTCCTACTTCCCAATTTGAGACAGCGGCCTTGTCACATTTAATCGTTCAGCAAGTTCTTCCTGAGTAATATTCAATTCTGTTCTTCTTTTTTTTATTTCATGACTGATTTCCATTAACTATCTCCTTTAAACGAAGTTAATCATTTTTACTCCTTTTGTACAAGGCAGAGGATTCTATCATCCTTATCAAAAGGACGATAGAATCGGTGTCATTGTTTTAAAAGCTACGTTTACAAACGTTATATTTTAAAATTTCAATAAATATTTTTTAGAATAATACATGAAATGACATAAAGTCATGTATGTAGAACCTTGTTAAACCAAGGTTCTTTTTTTGTTATTATACTTTAATCTTGCTGTTTGGTACGTAGGTAATAAAGATAAATATATGGTATAAAAACAACAATAAATAATACTCCTCCTACAATTAATCCGTTTATTGAATCAGATTTACTAGAAAACGGCACAAAAATTCCAACTGCAATAGAAATAAGTGCAATAATAACGATAGAGATACCGAGACTTCTTTTTGGAGATTTCTTAGGAGATTCATGAGCTACACTAATATCCATAGAGAATAATGTTAATGCAGTAGTTGAAACGATAAAAACAAACCATAACGGGCTTTCAAACATTGCTTCTGATCCTCTAGTAATCCAGTCATAGCCTAAGATACAAAAGATACCCAATGTTTGAATAATATATGCACTCCTGATATTCTTAAGATTTTTTAAAATTAAACGTTCATCTTTAATTTTTTTCATTTTGTATCAGTCCCTTTCCTTCCAGAATAGTTCGTCTAGTGTTTTATTAACGGCGTGGCATATATTAAGACATAGTTTTAGAGAGGGATTATATTTGCCTTTTTCAATTAAACTAATGGTTTGACGAGTGACATCCACTTTTTCAGCTAATTGTTGCTGCGTTAAACTAACTTGGACACGTGCAATTTTTATTCTATTATCCACGATTGCAATTGACCTCCTTTACCATCTCTTATAAAAATATTGTAACATATAAATAACATTATTCAATATATATGTTACAATATTCATAATATTAATTTATTACCTGAAAATATAAACTAATACATGAAATTAGATAAAATAGTGTATCCGTAACCTTTTCAAATAAGAGTTGTTTAAATACACGTTATAATTACAGTATTGCTTAAATTATATACAAACGTAGCTTAAAAATTTATACTCAGTATACACAGAAAGGAGCTGTTAAGATGAAATGGGTTAAAAGAATAGCCTTTACACTTATTTATCTTGTAGTAACTCTTTATATGATTTGGGAGACTACTATTCCTCCAGTTATAATTCTTTCATTTGTTGTAATTTTTAGTTCTTTTATTTCCAAGAACGGCGTGTTTGCAGAGTTAGAACAGTTTTTTAAAAAAGCTAGGTAATTATTCTTGAGATAAATTTTTATTCATCCATAAAACCACAAATACATTAAAATAAAACCTTCTGCACTTCTATTTAACAACAGATTATTCAATACACGAAATTGCATAAAATCGTGTATCCCGAATCCTATCCCCATAGGGTTCTTTTTTTATATCGCCCCTCAATACATGATTTCGTGGCATAATGAGTGTAATCAGGTGTCGTTTTTACTCTTTAATTAGACCGTATGCGGGCTAACCGCTCGTTCAATTCGTCCTGTTTTTCTTTGGAGAGCATGGTTTCCTTAGGTTGGATATAGTCTTCTTTTGCCCACTCAGGTAATTTTTCCTTACGAACAACTTTGCCTGAACTCATAGATTTCTTGTCGTATTTTCCGTCAATCCATTTTTCGGATTTTTCGGATTTCCATGTAAAAATGTAACTTTTGACGGGATTTCCACGAGTATTGTCTTTCACTTTTTTTATTTTTAAACCAGGGAAAAACTGTGGCAACTCACGCATTACAGGTTTTAATATGTTTTTGTCAATGTGACTAGGAAGGTAATAGTCAGGTGTATCTAACAAACGTTTAAGTTCATCGAGGGAAAACTCTCTCTTACCAATTGTCCGCCATTGTTTCAATAAACGATAGACGGTTTTGGCGTATGTAGAACGGATCAAGGTAAATTCTTCAAGTTCATAAGAGGTAAACTCAACATTCAAACGGTTTACCACATACTCAAACTCTTCTGTCACTTTCACTGTAGCAGTCATATCACTTAAATCGTTACTCCAGTCCACACGAAACCGACTAAACAGATTCATCAACTCCAAGGAATTGGAAGTACGCTCCAATATAGTGAATTTGGCTAATTTTTTTAACCAAATTTTCCATTGTTTCCTCAAACCGTTTGTTATGAGTAAGAGAATAGTTGGATAGTTCAGTAAGCCCCTGCTTGTCAAACTGTATTTCTCGTGTGCTAACATCACGTAATTTAGCAATGATAGCAAAGAAAAAAGTTCATTTCCTCACTCGTCCAATTCCGCATAGGAACCGTATTCAGATCATTATGATATTTAACAACTTCATTCGACATTTAAAAACCTCCTAAGGAAATTGTTTTTATAATACCAATGTCGGCTTATAAAAACAACTACTTGTTTTTATAAGCCGACATTTTGTTTTTATAAGCCGACATTTTGTTTTTATAAGCCGACATTTTGTTTTTATAAGCCGACATTTTGTTTTTATAACGGCCTTGTAACCCATGGGAGAGTAAGGCTGGACGATCTCCTAAACATATTATTAAACATTTATTTAAACATTATATAAACAAGTGCAAAAAAAAAGATGTCTTTGCGTCCTAAAAATCCGGTTGTTATTTTCGATTAAAAGATAAAAAAAGGAGGCCTTGCTTTTGCAAGCTCTCTATTCTAAAAAAAAAGATCAAAAGATAAAATGAAACCTTGCTCCGCAAGCTAAAAAGCATTTTAAAAGATCAAAAGAAGTCGCTCCGCTCCGTTTGCAATGAAAAAAAAGTCCTAGGAGCTATTTTGCTAAAAAGCACATCCATTCTTGTTTGAATGAAGTCACAAACGTTGTAAAAAGTTCACTTCGTTCGTGCAGGGCAAGCCTACATACCCAAAAACCTTTTCGAAGCGATTTAAACCCTCTTTTAAGACGATTATAGGCCTTTTAAATGAATTATGGTGTATTTATATGGCTAAGAGATATGATCGACTAGACATACCTTAAATTGCTTTTTAAAGATAGCTATTTTATCGTCCTCTCTTCACTGAGTTTGATTGTTTCGGTTTTTGGTTCGCTTTAAGCTCTGTATTTCTTGATTTAAGGCTGTCTAAGGAGAAGCTAAGCTCTCTATTCAGTAACTTCTCTAAAAGGGCTTTAAGCGTGTCTAAAATCGATTCTAAGCGATTTAAAGGGATGGTTCCTGCTTCTTTGTTTTGTTCCAGCACAGAAATCCATTTTTTTGTTTTGTCTTCACTTTTTGGCAAGCGTCCATTTTCGACATTATCAATAACTAAACGTCCTTTTATTTCTAACGAACTGACATCTAACTCCCTACCCGTATCTTTCAACAGACTTTTATAAACGATTTTTTTACGATTGCTGTCGGTTAGTTCAAGGCTGACTGTATCAAGTTTATTCTCGTAGTCTGTGGCTTTTTCTTCAAATTGTTCTGCTCGTTGATCCGCTTGCTGAACGCGTTTGTTTAAGTCGTTGATTTCTTTGTTTGCTGCGACTGTTTTTTTATCGTCCTCAATTTTTAATTTGATTCCAGAAAGAGAGAGCGTCTTTAATTTTTCAAACTCGCTGTAAGGGAGCGTTACTTTATCGCCAAACAAGCTTTTTTTTGACGTTTTTTTTACTTGTTCGAACACTTTTTTGGGTTCACTAAAAAGTTCTAATTCTTTAGACAAGTCCTCTTTTTTTCTCTTGAATTTGCTTGGCGTATTTTTTAATGTCTTTAACTGAATCTAAATCAAACGTTTCGCCATTTAAAATGCCCTCTTGATAGATTTCTGGCAATTCTTTTTTCAGAAACGTATCTAATTCTCCATGAAATTTTTGTAAATCATTTCGGTTTAACACTTCTTTAGCGGAGACTTTTTCACGTTGTTTTTTTTTTCGTCCCAAACGACCGGTATAAAAGCAAAATGCAAATGGGGAGTGGTTTCATCATTATGGACTTGGGCAGATAAAACATTTTTTTCTCCGCCGTAACGTTCGGTTAAAAAGGCATAGGTTTTTTCAAAAAATTCCCGTTGATCCTGTTCATTTTTTTCTTTCAGCGTTGACGGTAAAGTGACGATCCAACTGCAACCCACTTTTACGTCTTCTCGTTTCATGCAGTAAACCTCTTTTAATCGGTCATTCAGTCTAGAAGAGTGTCGCCTTCTTTTTGACAGAGGTCATAATTCAGATAGGTTTTTTTCTGGATCAATCTCTTTGTTAGAATGATTGTCAGTTTTACGGTCTAAGTGAATGGATAAGCCGTTGAGGTTTCCTCTTGTAAATTTTTGAACGTGAGCCATGAAATCCCTCCTCAATAAAGTACCCCCACTATAACATGAAGAACGAGCCAGTAAACAGCTGGTATAGCCTGTTATACCAAAATAAATTTTGGTCAGGCTCTGCGAGGCTAAAACCCTCTGTTCACGACGAACCTTTTCAGCCTAAAGGCGAAAAAAAGGGACGGAGAGAACAGGTACGAAAAACGACGGCATTCCCGTCTTTTTTTTTTCGTGCAAAAACAAAAAGTCCCCTTTGCCTTTTTTGGCAGGGGACTTTTCTTAAACCAATTAATCGACACTCACAATCAACAGTAGAAAATTAATCAAATCAATGTCTGTGAACTGTCTATTTTGGGTAGAATTAAAATCGACAATTATTTAATAGTTTTGCTTTTCCCAATGGAATCAATAATTAATCCAAAGATTCCTCCACTAATCACTCCAAAGATAATAGTTGAAACCCAATTGTCAAATGAAAAATAACCCACTAGTGTCATACTAACTATTGTTAGGAAAACAATATAATACTTATCTATAAAATTACTTTTTTAATTTTTTTTGTCTATAGATGAAACCATTGTTTTATCCCCTCTCAATAATTGATCCAAAGAAATATTTAGCTCATCAGAAATTTTTAACAAAAGTTGAATGTCAGGGTAATTTCTTCCTACTTCCCAATTTGAGACAGCGGCCCTTGTCACATTTAATCGTTCAGCAAGTTCTTCCTGAGTAATATTCAATTCTGTTCTTCTTTTTTTTATTTCATGACTGATTTCCATTAACTATCTCTTTAAACGAAGTTAATCATTTTTACTCCTTTTGTACAAGCGAGGGGATTCTATCATCCTTATCAAAAGGACGATAGAATCGGTGTCATTGTTTTAAAAGCTACGTTTACAAACGTTATATTTTAAAATTTCAATAAATATTTTTTAGAATAATACATGAAATGACATAAAGTCATGTATGTAGAACCTTGTTAACCAAGGTTCTTTTTTTGTTATTATACTTTAATCTTGCTGTTTGGTACGTAGGGTAATAAAGATAAATATATGGTATAAAAACAACAATAAATAATACTCCTCCTACAATTAATCCGTTTATTGAATCAGATTTACTAGAAAACGGCACAAAAATTCCAACTGCAATAGAATAAGTGCAATAATAACGATAGAGATACCGAGACTTCTTTTTGGAGATTTCTTTAGGAGATTCATGAGCTACACTAATATCCATAGAGAATAATGTTAATGCAGTAGTTGAAACGATAAAAACAAACCATAACGGCTTTCAAACATTGCTTCTGATCCTCTAGTAATCCAGTCATAGCCTAAGATACAAAAGATACCAATGTTTGAATAATATATGCACTCCTGATATTCTTAAGATTTTTTAAAATTAAACGTTCATCTTTAATTTTTTTCATTTTGTATCAGTCCCTTTCCTTCCAGAATAGTTCGTCTAGTGTTTTATTAACGGCGTGGCATATATTAAGACATAGTTTTAGAGAGGGATTATATTTGCCTTTTTCAATTAAACTAATGGTTTGACGAGTGACATCCACTTTTTCAGCTAATTGTTGCTGCGTTAAACTAACTTGGACACGTGCAATTTTTATTCTATTATCCACGATTGCAATTGACCTCCTTTACCATCTCTTATAAAAATATTGTAACATATAAATAACATTATTCAATATATATGTTACAATATTCATAATATTAATTTATTACCTGAAAATATAAACTAATACATGAAATTAGATAAAATAGTGTATCCGTAACCTTTTCAAATAAGAGTTGTTTAAATACACGTTATAATTACAGTATTGCTTAAATTATATACAAACGTAGCTTAAAAATTTATACTCAGTATACACAGAAAGGAGCTGTTAAGATGAAATGGGTTAAAAGAATAGCCTTTACACTTATTTATCTTGTAGTAACTCTTTATATGATTTGGGAGACTACTATTCCTCCAGTTATAATTCTTTCATTTGTTGTAATTTTTAGTTCTTTTATTTCCAAGAACGGCGTGTTTGCAGAGTTAGAACAGTTTTTTAAAAAAGCTAGGTAATTATTCTTGAGATAAATTTTTATTCATCCATAAAACCACAAATACATTAAAATAAAACCTTCTGCACTTCTATTTAACAACAGATTATTCAATACACGAAATTGCATAAAATCGTGTATCCCGAATCCTATCCCCATAGGGTTCTTTTTTTATATCGCCCCTCAATACATGATTTCGTGGCATAATGAGTGTAATCAGGTGTCGTTTTTACTCTTTAATTAGACCGTATGCGGGCTAACCGCTCGTTCAATTCGTCCTGTTTTTCTTTGGAGAGCATGGTTTCCTTAGGTTGGATATAGTCTTCTTTTGCCCACTCAGGTAATTTTTCCTTACGAACAACTTTGCCTGAACTCATAGATTTCTTGTCGTATTTTCCGTCAATCCATTTTTCGGATTTTTCGGATTTCCATGTAAAAATGTAACTTTTGACGGGATTTCCACGAGTATTGTCTTTCACTTTTTTTATTTTTAAACCAGGGAAAAACTGTGGCAACTCACGCATTACAGGTTTTAATATGTTTTTGTCAATGTGACTAGGAAGGTAATAGTCAGGTGTATCTAACAAACGTTTAAGTTCATCGAGGGAAAACTCTTCTCTTACCAATTGTCCGCCATTGTTTCAATAACGATAGACGGTTTTGGCGTATGTAGAACGGATCAAGGTAAATTCTTCAAGTTCATAAGAGGTAAACTCAACATTCAAACGGTTTACCACATACTCAAACTCTTCTGTCACTTTCACTGTAGCAGTCATATCACTTAAATCGTTACTCCAGTCCACACGAAACCGACTAAACAGATTCATCAACTCCAAGGAATTGGAAGTACGCTCAATATAGTGAATTTGGCTAATTTTTTTAACCAAATTTTCCATTGTTTCCTCAAACCGTTTGTTATGAGTAAGAGAATAGTTGGATAGTTCAGTAAGCCCCTGCTTGTCAAACTGTATTTCTCGTGTGCTAACATCACGTAATTTAGCAATGATAGCAAAGAAAAAGTTCATTTCCTCACTCGTCCAATTCCGCATAGGAACCGTATTCAGATCATTATGATATTTAACAACTTCATTCGACATTTAAAAACCTCCTAAGGAAATTGTTTTTATAATACCAATGTCGGCTTATAAAAACAACTACTTGTTTTTATAAGCCGACATTTTGTTTTTATAAGCCGACATTTTGTTTTTATAAGCCGACATTTTGTTTTTATAAGCCGACATTTTGTTTTTATAACGGCCTTGTAACCCATGGGAGAGTAAGGCTGGACGATCTCCTAAACATATTATTAAACATTTATTTAAACATTATATAAACAAGTGCAAAAAAAAAGATGTCTTTGCGTCCTAAAAATCCGGTTGTTATTTTCGATTAAAAGATAAAAAAAGGAGGCCTTGCTTTTGCAAGCCTCTCTATTCTAAAAAAAAAATCAAAAGATAAAATGAAACCTTGCTCCGCAAGCTAAAAAGCATTTTAAAAGATCAAAAGAAGTCGCTCCGCTCCGTTTGCAATGAAAAAAAAGTCCTAGGAGCTATTTTGCTAAAAAGCACATCCATTCTTGTTTGAATGAAGTCACAAACGTTGTAAAAAGTTCACTTCGTTCGTGCAGGGCAAGCCCTACATACCCAAAAACCTTTTCGAAGCGATTTAAACCCTCTTTTAAGACGATTATAGGCCTTTTAAATGAATTATGGTGTATTTATATGGCTAAGAGATATGATCGACTAGACATACCTTAAATTGCTTTTTAAAGATAGCTATTTTATCGTCCTCTCTTCACTGAGTTTGATTGTTTCGGTTTTTGGTTCGCTTTAAGCTCTGTATTTCTTGATTTAAGGCTGTCTAAGGAGAAGCTAAGCTCTCTATTCAGTAACTTCTCTAAAAGGGCTTTAAGCGTGTCTAAAATCGATTCTAAGCGATTTAAAGGGATGGTTCCTGCTTCTTTGTTTTGTTCCAGCACAGAAATCCATTTTTTTGTTTTGTCTTCACTTTTTGGCAAGCGTCCATTTTCGACATTATCAATAACTAAACGTCCTTTTATTTCTAACGAACTGACATCTAACTCCCTACCCGTATCTTTCAACAGACTTTTATAAACGATTTTTTTACGATTGCTGTCGGTTAGTTCAAGGCTGACTGTATCAAGTTTATTCTCGTAGTCTGTGGCTTTTTCTTCAAATTGTTCTGCTCGTTGATCCGCTTGCTGAACGCGTTTGTTTAAGTCGTTGATTTCTTTGTTTGCTGCGACTGTTTTTTTATCGTCCTCAATTTTTAATTTGATTCCAGAAAGAGAGAGCGTCTTTAATTTTTCAAACTCGCTGTAAGGGAGCGTTACTTTATCGCCAAACAAGCTTTTTTTTGACGTTTTTTTTACTTGTTCGAACACTTTTTTGGGTTCACTAAAAAGTTCTAATTCTTTAGACAAGTCCTCTTTTTTCTCTTGAATTTGCTTGGCGTATTTTTTAATGTCTTTAACTGAATCTAAATCAAACGTTTCGCCATTTAAAATGCCCTCTTGATAGATTTCTGGCAATTCTTTTTTCAGAAACGTATCTAATTCTCCATGAAATTTTTGTAAATCATTTCGGTTTAACACTTCTTTAGCGGAGACTTTTTCACGTTGTTTTTTTTGTCGTCCAACGACCGGTATAAAAGCAAAATGCAAATGGGGAGTGGTTTCATCATTATGGACTTGGGCAGATAAAACATTTTTTTCTCCGCCGTAACGTTCGGTTAAAAAGGCATAGGTTTTTTCAAAAAATTCCCGTTGATCCTGTTCATTTTTTTCTTTCAGCGTTGACGGTAAAGTGACGATCCAACTGCAACCCACTTTTACGTCTTCTCGTTTCATGCAGTAAACCTCTTTTAATCGGTCATTCAGTCTAGAAAGAGTGTCGCCTTCTTTTTGACAGAGGTCATAATTCAGATAGGTTTTTTCTGGATCAATCTCTTTGTTAGAATGATTGTCAGTTTTACGGTCTAAGTGAATGGATAAGCCGTTGAGGTTTCCTCTTGTAAATTTTTGAACGTGAGCCATGAAATCCCTCCTCAATAAAGTACCCCCACTATAACATGAAGAACGAGCCAGTAAACAGCTGGTATAGCCTGTTATACCAAAAAAATTTTGGTCAGGCTCTGCGAGGCTAAAACCCTCTGTTCACGACGAACCTTTTCAGCCTAAAGGCGAAAAAAGGGACGGAGAGAACAGGTACGAAAAACGACGGCATTCCCGTCTTTTTTTTTTCGTGCAAAAACAAAAAGTCCCCTTTGCCTTTTTTGGCAGGGGACTTTTCTTAAACCAATTAATCGACACTCACAATCAACAGTAGAAAATTAATCAAATCAATGTCTGTGAACTGTCTATTTTGGGTAGAATTAAAATCGACAATTATTTAATAGTTTTGCTTTTCCCAATGGAATCAATAATTAATCCAAAGATTCCTCCACTAATCACTCCAAAGATAATAGTTGAAACCCAATTGTCAAATGAAAAATAACCCACTAGTGTCATACTAACTATTGTTAGGAAAACAATATAATACTTATCTATAAAATTACCTTTTTTAATTTTTTTGTCTATAGATGAACCATTGTTTTATCCCCTCTCAATAATTGATCCAAGAAATATTTAGCTCATCAGAAATTTTTAACAAAAGTTGAATGTCAGGGTAATTTCTTCCTACTTCCCAATTTGAGACAGCGGCCCTTGTCACATTTAATCGTTCAGCAAGTTCTTCCTGAGTAATATTCAATTCTGTTCTTCTTTTTTTTTATTTCATGACTGATTTCCATTAACTATCTCCTTTAAACGAAGTTAATCATTTTTACTCCTTTTGTACAAGCGAGGGATTCTATCATCCTTATCAAAAGACGATAGAATCGGTGTCATTGGTTTTAAAAGCTACGTTTACAAACGTTATATTTTTAAAATTTCAATAATATTTTTTAGAATAATACATGAAATGACATAAAGTCATGTATGTAGAACCTTGTTAAACCAAGGTTCTTTTTTTGTTATTATACTTTAATCTTGCTGTTTGGTACGTAGGTAATAAAGATAAATATATGGTATAAAAACAACAATAAATAATACTCCTCCTACAATTAATCCGTTTATTGAATCAGATTTACTAGAAAACGGCACAAAAATTCCAACTGCAATAGAAATAAGTGCAATAATAACGATAGAGATACCGAGACTTCTTTTTGGAGATTTCTTAGGAGATTCATGAGCTACACTAATATCCATAGAGAATAATGTTAATGCAGTAGTTGAAACGATAAAACAAAACCATAACGGGCTTTCAAACATTGCTTCTGATCCTCTAGTAATCCAGTCATAGCCTAAGATACAAAAGATACCCAATGTTTGAATAATATATGCACTCCTGATATTCTTAAGATTTTTTAAAATTAAACGTTCATCTTTAATTTTTTTATTTTGTATCAGTCCCTTTCCTTCCAGAATAGTTCGTCTAGTGTTTTATTAACGGCGTGGCATATATTAAGACATAGTTTTAGAGAGGGATTATATTTGCCTTTTTCAATTAAACTAATGGTTTGACGAGTGACATCCACTTTTTCAGCTAATTGTTGCTGCGTTAAACTAACTTGGACACGTGCAATTTTTATTCTATTATCCACGATTGCAATTGACCTCCTTTACCATCTCTTATAAAAATATTGTAACATATAAATAACATTATTCAATATATATGTTACAATATTCATAATATTAATTTATTACCTGAAAATATAAACTAATACATGAAATTAGATAAAATAGTGTATCCGTAACCTTTTCAAATAAGAGTTGTTTAAATACACGTTATAATTACAGTATTGCTTAAATTATATACAAACGTAGCTTAAAAATTTATACTCAGTATACACAGAAAGGAGCTGTTAAGATGAAATGGGTTAAAAGAATAGCCTTTACACTTATTTATCTTGTAGTAACTCTTTATATGATTTGGGAGACTACTATTCCTCCAGTTATAATTCTTTCATTTGTTGTAATTTTTAGTTCTTTTATTTCCAAGAACGGCGTGTTTGCAGAGTTAGAACAGTTTTTTAAAAAAGCTAGGTAATTATTCTTGAGATAAATTTTTATTCATCCATAAAACCACAAATACATTAAAATAAAACCTTCTGCACTTCATATTTAACAACAGATTATTCAATACACGAAATTGCATAAAATCGTGTATCCCGAATCCTATCCCCATTAGGGTTTTCTTTTTTATATATCGCCCCTCAATACATGATTTCGATGGCATAATGAGTGTAATCAGGTGTCGTTTTTACTCTTTAATTAGACCGTATGCGGGCTAACCGCTCGTTCAATTCGTCCTGTTTTTCTTTGGAGAGCATGGTTTCCTTAGGTTGGATATAGTCTTCTTTTGCCCACTCAGGTAATTTTTTCCTTACGAACAACTTTGCCTGAACTCATAGATTTCTTGTCGTATTTTCCGTCAATCCATTTTTCGGATTTTTCGGATTTCCATGTAAAAATGTAACTTTTGACGGGATTTCCACGAGTATTGTCTTTCACTTTTTTTATTTTTAAACCAGGGAAAAACTGTGGCAACTCACGCATTACAGGTTTTAATATGTTTTTGTCAATGTGACTAGGAAGGTAATAGTCAGGTGTATCTAACAAACGTTTAAGTTCATCGAGGGAAAACTCTCTCTTACCAATTGTCCGCCATTGTTTCAATAAACGATAGACGGTTTTTGGCGTATGTAGAACGGATCAAGGTAAATTCTTCAAGTTCATAAGAGGTAAACTCAACATTCAAACGGTTTACCACATACTCAAACTCTTCTGTCACTTTCACTGTAGCAGTCATATCACTTAAATCGTTACTCCAGTCCACACGAAACCGACTAAACAGATTCATCAACTCCAAGGAATTGGAAGTACGCTCAATATATATGAATTTGGCTAATTTTTTTAACCAAATTTTCCATTGTTTCCTCAAACCGTTTGTTATGAGTAAGAGAATAGTTGGATAGTTCAGTAAGCCCCTGCTTGTCAAACTGTATTTCTCGTGTGCTAACATCACGTAATTTAGCAATGATAGCAAAGAAAAAGCTTCATTTCCTCACTCGTCCAATTCCGCATTAGGAACCAGTATTCAGATCATTATGATATTTAACAACTTCATTCGACATTTAAAAACGCTCCTAAGGAAATTGTTTTTATAATACCAATGTCGGCTTATAAAAACAACATACTTGTTTTTATAAGCCGACATTTTGTTTTTATAAGCCGACATTTTGTTTTTATAAGCCGACATTTTGTTTTTATAAGCCGACATTTTGTTTTTATAACGGCCTTGTAACCCATGGGAGAGTAAGGCTGGACGATCTCCTAAACATATTATTAAACATTTATTTAAACATTATATAAACAAGTGCAAAAAAAAAGATGTCTTTGCGTCCTAAAAATCCGGTTGTT
>NZ_JQMR01000005.1 GCF_000744825.1 Carnobacterium mobile DSM 4848 | reverse complement strand
AAATGGATAAACTTTTAGATGCAGTCTATTCTCTAACGGAAAGTAATAAACAATTATCCGATAAATTAAATCGACCTATAGACAGTGAAACGAAAATTAAATATATTGATACTAGTGATCCAAGCATAAAAAAAGGGTTCTTCAGTCGTCTATTTAATAAATAAGAATAGTCGATTATAGCGATATTTAAAGTAAAATCATGTGTTGAACGAGTATAAAGAAAAAGAACCCTAATTTAACAAGGTTCTCGATACATGATTCTATAGAATTTCATGTATCTGGACTAATAAACTAATGTAATTTTACAACGAAACAATAGAGCTTAAACAATAGAGCTTAAACAATAGTGAATAACCATATAGATAATAAAGCAATAATTCCTGCTACTAAACAAAAAACAAGTACTATTAATCTTTTATCTTGCTTATCCTTTCGTTTGTTTCTTTTTTTTCTTACAGCTTCAATGTCTTTATTTTCCATGAAAGCTATGATTTCTTTATATGTTTGGACATCTTCCGATTTTTTGATTTTCTCAACTTTTATCGCTCCATACATTCCTACTAACCATAGAATAAATGGGGGAAGAAAAAACCAATAACCCGGTAGTAATAAAGAAGGACCAATTGATAACATAGCCAACACAATAAAAACAATCATTACCTTAGTATATTTGTCCATTTCTGAATGAGATACCCAATCTTTCATTGTTTCTACATCTCCTTTTACTAACTCATCTAAAGAAACATCAAAAAGAGCGCTAAGTAATAATAAGTTATGAATATCAGGATAACTATGTCCATTTTCCCAGTTTGAAATGGTTTGTCGTGAGACAAATAGTTTTTCCGATAATTCTTCTTGAGAGAGTGCCAATGTAGCTCTATATTTTTTTATTTGTTTACTTAGATTCATATTATCTGCTCCTTCTAACAATAGGATAATTTAAGTGGAAGAAATATACTATCAAATGTCTTTATAATCAGGAAATTTCGAGTGTCAAAATGTTTTTACAAACAATAAATACGTACTTGAAAACCACTAGTATTACTTATTCAAGGAACTTATGTTGTATTTTATACTAAAAAATAACCTTATTCGAATAAGGTTCAAGATATATATTTCTATCTAATTTCATGTATGAAAAAACGAAAAGGAAGTGTCTCTATTGTTTGCCTACCAACCATTCTACCCTATGATGCTAGCTCTAGTTTATATAGGAGTAACTTATTTCTTAGTTAGACATGAAAATAAGTATATCACCTACGGAATTACTATTTTCTCGTGTCTTTTGAATTTCTCATTTCTTTATCTCTGGCTTGATAAAATAATTTTTTTGATGACCTCTGCAGGTGAAGGATTCCAACGATTTATGGAGTTTAGTCAATTCGTTGATGTTTCATACTTTATCTTGCTTGTTCCTCTTCTGCTTCTTTTTGCGTGGTATGGCATCAAGAAAATAGTCCAGCAAGATCAATATCTCGGGTTAAAAATAGTCTTTATCTCTTTTTACATCGTTGCACTAGTTGGACTATTAGTATTAGGACAACTTGTATTTAGCTTATTATATTATGGTTTTGCTCCTTAAGATACATAAAATAAACTTAATAGTAACCTTGATTCAACAACATCCTATATACACGACTTTATGTCAAATAGTGTGTTGGAAAATCATCTGTAAATCCCTCTTTTATTAGAAAAGAAATCTTGTATAGCATCTTTATGTTGCTGATTGGCAATTTCTGGAAGGTTCTCTTGAGAAAAGAATTTCAAGTTTAAAGTCTCTTTTGTGTCACCAACAACTAGTTCTCCTTTAATTACTTTGAAGGTGAACATCGTTGTGATAGTCTGAGCCTTATCTCCGTTAGGATAAGTATCAAAATATGCTGAATAAATACCTAAAAGAGAAACAACTTCAACTTGTAAGCCAGTTTCTTCTATTACTTCTCTTTTAGCTGCTTGCTCTACACTTTCTCCTTTTTCAACCGCTCCACCAGGTAACCCCCATAACTGCTTATCAGTTCTTAATTGCAACAGTACTTCATTTTTTTCATTGGTAACTATACCACCTGAAAAATTTAATATTATTTCCCTATGCCCCACATAACTTCTAATCCATTGAATATAATCCATCACTTCTAACCTCTTCCTACTTAATTAATCTTATACTACCAGATTTTATGTAGAGGTAAATACTAGAAAACACATCATTTAAACAGATACACGATTCTAAGCAATTTCGTGTATTTAGAATAGTTTTAACCACTCACTATTGAAAACTACTATTTTATCGTATATAATAAAAACAAAGGTACGATAAAATAGTAGTTTCGAACAAGGAGAACCTATGACTAGTAAAGAAGAAAATTTAACTTTTTTATATCCACCTGCGTTTGATAAAGCATGGAGAAAATGTGGCTTAACATCATCAGATAAAGAAGAAATGGAAAGTCTTTTATCCCATTTTAACCAACAAGAAAATCATATTGGAAAACCTTATCTAGGGGACACGATTCAAAAAACGGGCGGTGCAATCAAATTAAGATTTAGTCCTGAATCTTCCCAAAAAGGTAAAAGCGGTTCTTATCGAATCATCTATTTTATTGCGTTAGAAAATACGTATGCCTTTTTAGATGTCTATCCTAAAAGCGCAAAAGAGTCTTTGACCGATAAAGATAAAAAAGAAATCAAACAATTTATCACTGACTTTAAAAAAATAACTAAAAAAGGGGCTAATTAATATGCGTGATACACTAAGAGATAGCATGAATGAATTAATGCAGTTCGCTAATAATAAACCAAACAAGGTGACCGTAAAAAAATATACGTTAAATAATCTACCCGCATACAATCCGTCAGATATCAAAATAGTCCGTGATAAAACACAAATGACACAAAAAGTTTTTTCTGATCTTTTAGGAGTATCGGTTAGAACGGTTGAAGCTTGGGAAACTGGAAAATCACATCCAAACGGCAGTGCTAGAAGATTATTACAATTAATCGAACAAAAGCCTGAAATGGTTGAAGAAATCGAGTATGCTTCTGCTAAAGGATAATAATCCTGGCAGTAATATATATAAACAGATCAGAATAACTTATTATGAAAGATAGAAAATCACTTTTTTTAAAGTGGTTTTCTATCTTTTTTTGTTTAGTGAGCCTGCCTTTTTTCGGACCCATTTCCGAAAAAAAATAGCGAATAAATGGGCATTTTTTTCGACACCAACGACGAAAAAAAACGGCTTGATCTTGCCAAAAAAGAGACCGAAATGGACACATTTCCCGTCTCTTTTTTGGCTCAAAACGGCTACGTTTTGACCGGGGTTTACCAGGGGGATTGGGGGAGCAGCGCGTCCCCCAACAAGATCGTTTGCGCCACGAAGTGGCTAGCAAACATAGAGCTTGCCAAACCCCCTTAAAGAATAAGAGAGACAACAACCGGAAGCGTTTTGTCTCTCTTATTCTTTCTGAGCAACAGTGAAGAAAAACAGGGGGTGGGACGTTGAGCGAACGAGAGATTTTTGAGGACACTTCAGCTGAGAGAAACCCGAAGCGCAAAGAGCCGAAACAAATCAGCTTTCGAGTGAGCGAACCCGAATTTGAAAAGTTGAAGCGCTCCGCTGAAAGTTTGCAAATGAGTGTGCCGGCTTTTGACAAAATTCAGGCACAAGGGGCTAAGCTCGTGACACCAAAAGTAAACAGAGCAGGTGTCTTTTACTGGCTTACATAGGATGTCTAACGTCCTTAGAAACGACTAGTCAAAAAGAGGGGCAGCTAAAACGCTTAAAAATCGTCTCTAAGCGTTTTTTCATGACATTAAGGGAAATAGCTGTTCGTTTAGTTTAAAACAGTCTAATGCGTCTTTTTTTCACTTTAAGAGGTCTATTGAAGGATAACCACCTCTTATGTATTTTTTTATTGTTCTTGGGTATGTAGGGCTTGCCCTGCACGAACGAAGTGAGCTCTTTACTTGTTTGAATCTTAGCAAAAGTAACCTTCTAAGCGGTTCTAATAAAAAGACTTATGTTTCCCTCTCTTTTTATTGCAAACGGAGCGTAGCGACTTCTTTTGATCTTTTAATATGCTTTTAACTTGCGAAGCAAGTTTTTCTTTTATTTTATTGATCTTTTTATATCGCTTGGCTTGCGGAAGCAAGGCTTCTTTTTTTGCTTTTTTGTTGTTTTTTATTGTGTTGTACCTTTATATATACTTTAATTAAAACTTTAATAAAGACTTTAAGGGCGTTTTCCTCCTTACTCTCCCAAGGGGTTACAGATTCTTTCACCCACATATTGGAAGGTTATTACCCACATATTGGAAGGTTATTACCCACATATTGGAAGGTTATTACCCACATATTGGAAGGTTATTACCCACATGGTACTTTACGTGTGGGTAATAACTGTATATAGTAGACGTATTCGTATGAAAAAAGGAGAGATTGCTTTGGGTAAAGAGAGTGTAATTTACAATAACCAAATGAACTTAGTTGCTTTGAAGGGATTTAATTCCGTTGAAATAGACCTTTTTTATACTTTATGTAGCCAAGTAAAATCGAAGGGTGCACAAGACATTACGATATCATTTGAAAAGCTTAAGGACTTAAGTGATTACAGATCTGCTGATAAAGCGAGGTTCATTAATGATTTAAGAAAAACGAATAGAAAGCTTTTATCACTTAGTTTCACATTAGAAAATGAAAATAAGATAGTTGACTTTGTTTTGTTTCCCACATTTGAAATTGATTTAGACCAAGAAGTTTTAACTGTTGCAGTAAATTCACGATTTGAATTCCTCTTTAATGAAATTGTAGGCGGTTTTACTATTTTAGAATTAAGTCAGCTAACACAGCTTGAAAGTCGATACTCAAAAGCATTATATAGACTTTTAAAACAATGGCGTAGCGTAGGTTTTAAACAATATGAATTAAATGAATTAAGAGATTTACTTGATGTCCCAGTATCCTATCGATTAGATCAGTTCACTGTCCGTGTCTTAGATGCAGCAACAAAAGAATTAAAAAAGAATAACTTTTTCCATGACTTGAAGTACGAAAAAGTAAAAAAAGGTCAAGGTAACAGAGTTGTAGCAATTAAATTTTATTTCAAAAAGGAAGCTCTTAAAGGAACTTTTGATAATAGCGGGAACTTTATTCCCTTCGATTTAGATAAACAAATTCCGAAAAAGAAAGGAAAACAAACAGTTCGTAAAGAAAGACTCCCAGATTGGGCAAAAGAAGGACAAAAAAACAAACCTGATAAGCAACTTTCAGAAAAAGAACAAGCAGAATTTCGAGAGCGTTTAGCACAAATCAGAAATATGTAATAAATAAAGTAATATAGCTTAAGAAAAAATTATTCCTAAGGCGGATCGAATATGAAAAATATTGAAGAGGTTATAGAATATGTTGTTCCTAAAGAAGTTTGTAAACAGCTAGGTATCGAAAGCGCAACACTACGCAAATATGCACTATTATTTGATAAAGCAGCAGAAAATGGCCTTTATTTTAAACGAGACGAAAGAAATAACCGGTTGTTTACAAAAGAAGATGTTGCGGTTTTGTCACGCATGTTAGAGTTAAAAGAGACCTTGGGAATAACGCTTGAATCAGCTACACAAAAGGTTTTAAACTCTGACCGTTATAATGATACAACACCCACCGTGACGGACGCGTTATATCGCATGATTGAAACACAATCAGAACAAATAACAAAGCAAGCTCAGCTCAATGCTG
>NZ_JQMR01000004.1 GCF_000744825.1 Carnobacterium mobile DSM 4848 | reverse complement strand
TTTTTGCTAATATAGTGCAATTGTCGACACCTTAAACTCTTATTTGTATTTAAAAAAATTATATGAATCAAAAAAATAACTATTGAATTTTATTAACATTAAGTTCACACTTATAGCGTATAGAAGATAAAATTAACTTTATACGTTTTGGGAAAGATAGTTAAAGTAATTTTATTTATATAATACCTAAAAAAATACATAAGGTGGTTCGTTATGAAAAAAAATTTAATTAAGTTTGCAACAGTTTTTATTTTGGTAAGTGGACTAGGTTTGTTATTCAGTTCTATAAATGCAGAGGCTGCAACAGCTTATCCAAATGGTGTTTATTGTAATAAAACCAAATGTTGGGTAGACTGGAATAAAGCACAGAGTGAAATTGGCAAAATCATAGTTAATGGTTGGATTCAAAATGGTCCGTGGTCTTAAAACTAGAAAGGAACTAATTTATGAATAACAATGAAGGAAAAATTATAGACGCCATTAGCAAAGCCTATTCAGATCCAGAAATAAAAAAAGACAGTGAGCTTTCTCAATCTTTATTTGACTCTGCTAAAAAGATTTCTGATGGTGATGATTATAGACTTGTTTGTGTAAAATTAAGTAGAAAAATCAACTCTTACTTAATGGCTAACGAATTTAAATCTCCTCAGACATTAACTGATTTAAACGCGATTGTTGGCAAAGAAGTTGCGAATTACAGAGGAGCTTCTTCTGTTAGTATGTGGGGCTCTAATCTCTTCTAAATAAAATTTGACTGTCCTAATTTATTAAAAAAAATACAATAGTATTAATTAAAATCCCAAACCGAAATTTAATAACATCTCACTAATTTCATCTTCATTAATCCTAATTAACGATTCGCAATTTTATTGCTGCTAAGACCAAAGACTAGCTACGTCTTTGGTCTTTTGTATAATTATTTTTAAAAAAACTTTGACCTGATAAGTTTATAGATACACTATTTCAAGCAATTTCATGTATTCATCTTGAGAATAATCGACAAAACCTAGAGTGCATTTATATAACTCTCCAAAAAATATTTACATAAATAAAAATAAAAAAGGTAGAGATCAAATTATTTTTTGATCTCTACCTTTTTTTACTTTTTAAACCACAAGAAAAAAGAAAAAAACGCAACACATTTGTCCTACGTTTCGCAGCACATGTGCAACACACAACATCTTTGAAACGTTGTCAGAACAGCATTTGTAGAAACATAAAAAAAAGGATAAAAACACTATTTTGACGTCCGTTACTTTCTTTAAGATTCGTCAGGCACAGCCTGACAAGTCAACGTTTTGAAGCAACGCGAAAAAACGGGCGACGCCGGAATCTCTTTATGCTCTTACCTAGAATCACCTAAATCTCAATTTATTTCCGCTACAATTTTTTCTGTTTTTGAATTTTCTTTTTTTTTTTTGATTTTTTTCAAATGAGTGTAACGAATTTTTAAAATTGCGGAGCAATTTTTCACACATTTCTTTAGCACAAACACGATATTTTTTTATCGTGTATAAGTGCGCCCTTTTATTTCGGGATCAGCTACAAATGACTTTTAAATTTGACTAATTTTGTTTTTTATTTAAAACTACAACAAGAGAATAAAATATTTAGGAGGACTTTTTTGAATAAAGAAATCTTTAAACAATCAAAATTTTACATAGCTATAGTTAGTTTTTTTGTTGCCTTATTTTATATTTCCCAAGAAGGTTCAGTTGCAATGTTAGGTAGTTTTTTTTGGTTCCTAATTTTTATAGTTAGTTTGTATAAAGCTAATAGAACTGTAAACCAAAAATAAATACAAACATTTTTATCGAGCAAAGCGACAACTAAAAAAAACACACGGAATCATTTTTATAAAGTGATTCCGTGTGTTTTTTTTAGTAAAGGTCATAGGAAAATCCTACCAAGAAAAATTTTTTTTAGGGTATGGCATGCCATACCCGTAGCTTGCCAATTTAATTATCGAGCTACGGATTTTTTTTATTTTAGCCGATATACCCACAGGGTGTGTAAGTGCGCCCTTTTCACTTCGGGACTAAGAACATTAGTTAATCCCTCTTGTATTATTCTATTTTGTAGTCAAAGCTAAAGTACCTTTGAATAGTTTTCCAGAAAAATAATTACATAAGTAAAAATAAAAAAAGCAGGGATCTTATTTTATCTTTTCGTTTTCTTTACTTTGAACTTCATTTCTATTTGTGACGAAATAAAGTAGTCCAACTAGTAAAGATGAACCTCCATAAATGAAACAAAAAGAGACAATATATTTAGCTGTTGCAGGGAAAATCATCCCAATTAATCCTACAAGGAACAAAACACCACCATATAAAAAAGTTATTTTATACTCTTCTTTTTTAACACTATTTTTCATTTTAAATTTAATTCCCTCCAACTGCTCGTATTCTTTAAAATAACGTCTTATAAGACACTTTAACACTTAACTGTATAATTAAGCACGTTTTGCTACAAAACCTCTTAAAACATGCTTAATTATCTTTTTAAGGCTATTTTTTCGCTCATTAACTTATAAATTGCTTGCTCCATGATTCTTTTAATCTGCTTTTGGGTATGTAGGGCTTGCCCTGCACGACCGAAGGGAGTTCTATACTTGTTTGATTCGTAGCTAAAATAGGCTTTAGAGCTCATTCATGACTTTTAAGTAGTTTCCCAATTGGTTCATTGCAAATAGAGCGGAGCGACTTCTTTTGACCTTATAAGATAGTCCTTAGCTTGCGGAGCAAGATTTCCTTTAACTGATCTGTCACTTGATTTTAAATTGTTATATGAGATAATAAAGGTACAAAAAGATATTCACGATAAAGCCAAAGACCAGCGGGGGGCAACCCACTGGTCTTTTTTTTCGCATTTTTTTATACGGGCAGGCTAGCTGTCAGTTTTGTCCTTGGAATCTAGCCATTTGATTATGCCATGGGCAATGACATTAATCAGGACTCCAAGTAAGACGTCAAAAAGTATATTCACAATAAAGCCTCCTTTCTTGCTGAAGAGTTCAGCTTAAAAAGGTGACAGCTAAATAAGTATAGCAGTTACTACTATTTTTTAACCAATACTTTTTTCTTCGCGTCCGCCTGCGTATTTATTATTTTTTATTAACTTTATTAACTTTATTAACTTTAAGGTCTCTATAAACACATATATACCAAAGGTTTATAGACTCTATTGAAAGTTTTTTATCCCTCTATTGAAAGTTTTTTATCCCTCTATTGAAAGTTTTTTATCCCTCTATCGAAAGTTTTTTATCCCTCTAACTATAAGCTTGAAATTAAAAACATATTCATATTGATTCGTTATGTAAGTTACGTTACTATTAACTTATAACTAATAAGGGGGTGCTTCTATGGCCGGTAGATTAAACAAAAAGGAAGTTCTGATTAGCAATGCAGATAGTATTAAAAAGAGCAATGAGCTATCAACCTCAAAACTTAATCAAGGTTTGACCTTGAACCAAATGCAGTTGCTGTCCTATGCGATTTATTCTACACAAAAAGATGGTTCGACAACTTTTATTAAGGCTGATTTCGAGAAGAAATTTGGCATTGAAAAATATCAAACTAAGCATGCAAAGGTTGACGCCCAAAGAATACTAAGTATTCAAGCAGGGTTGGAAGATTTAGAGAATGACTCATTCGAATACTGGAATGTTTTTAGGAAAATGAAATATGACAATGGCACCTTTACGTTTCTCTGGGATCCAGAAATCACACCGCATATATTAGACTTGAAAGATAGGTATGTCCTGACTGACTTGACTGTCACTGCGAAATTCAAAAGTGGTTTTAGTTGGACTTTGTACGACTACTTGAGAGGTTCATACGGCTGTTGGTATAAGTCTTTGACAAAAGATACTATCATGGAAATTTTTGGTGTCGAGGAAAAGAAAAGTTATCGTGAAAATACGGGACTTCTGAAAAAATATGTTCTCGATGTCGCGATTGCTGAAATCAATAAATTTACCGAGTTAGAAGTGAAGTATGAAGAGATAAAAAAAGGTCGTTCAATTACTGGATTCAAATTGATTTGGAGTGCTGGTAAAGGAATTTCAAAAGCTTCTCAGAAGCAAATTGATATATTAAATAGTATGGCAGATGTAGTTTTGAACGATATACTAATGTATGCAGAAATTAATGATAAAACAAATAGAGAAAGAGCTTTATCTATTATCCGAGATTTTCAGACAATGAGAGCCCGTTACTTAGACCAAGAAGTAGGATTAACAGCTGATCATTGTAGCAAACTTACTAAAAAAGCAAATGACGACTTAGAAGCTTTAAATTTTCTACTCAAAACGGAAGGGAAAGAACCACTCAATCCTAAAGTTCCGTTGTTTAATTGGCTTAAAAATTAATTATTTAAACAGGAGCGTATAAAATGAGTTACCAGTCACGAAAAAGAAAATCAGAGAATAGAAAAAAAATACAACTATTTTACAATTTAGTTAGACAATCAAAAGAATGGGCTATTAGCCAGTATGGTGTAAAGATTGATATACCTGTATTTTTAAATACTAAAAAAGAAGATTCTCTTTTAAAAAATAACCAATCTGGTTATATACTTTCTTCGTCTGAAGATGTTCCCCAAAAAATAGTTATTTCTAAAGATTTTTTAGAAAAGAATAAACCAATAGATATTCAAGGAACTATTCGACATGAATTTTTGCATTACATTGGGTGGAAACTTGATAAAGATTTTGACGATGGAGATGAGTGGTTTGAAAATCAACTTGCAAGAAACTTACTTTACAGCAACTATAATATCTTTTTAAATTATGCTCTATTGAGTTAAATTCAAGTTATTCTTTTAATCTATAAAATTTTATTCATAATAAGTAAAAATTATAGTTGTATGTATAGGATATAAACCTGTCCAGTAATAGAGAGAAGGCATAACAAGGAGAGTTAACATGAGTAAAAAAACAATCAAAGAATTAGCCGAAGAAATAGGTGTGAGTAAAACAGCAATTTCGAAAAAAGTAACAGAAACACAAAAGAAGAAATGGTTTACGAAAATCGGAAACCAGTTTGTGATAAGCGAAGAAGGTCAAAAAGTTATTAAATCAATGTTTATTTCGGATAAAGAAAAACAATCGCAAACTGATAAGCAAACTAGTTTCCGAAATAACGAAAACCAAGTTTACGACTCACATTTCTATCAAGAACAGCTTTTAGCTAAAGACAAGCAGATAGATATGCTTCAAAAACTACTAAAAGAACAACAAAATCTATTGGACCAGCAACAACGTCTTACCTTACAAACTAATAAGCAAATTGAACAATTGCAGTTAGAATCAAATAAAAAAGTAGAATATGATTCCAGCCAGACGGATCAATATGTTTCTAACGCTGCAACTGAAGAGAAAACCGAACCAGAACTGCCACAAGTAAAAAAAGGGTTGTTTAGTCGCCTATTTAACAAAATGTAATAGCTTATTATGTCGCATTTTAAAGTGTAATCGTGTATTGAATGAGTGTAAAGAAAAAGAACCCTATGGGAATAGGATTCGCGATACACGTTTTTATATAATTTCATGTATTAACTAAATATATAAAAAAGAAGGAGTATTTACTATGAAAAAAACAAAAAAAGAATTCAAAAAAAGAATTATACAAGATCTTATAGTCATAATTTTGGTAGTTTTTTTATATTTTGTATTTGATGGTTTTACATTCAAAAATACTTATTAC
>NZ_JQMR01000003.1 GCF_000744825.1 Carnobacterium mobile DSM 4848 | reverse complement strand
CAATTAGCATATCGTTAGGACTAATGGTTCTTTTTGTTGTGTAAAATTGATATTTTTTATTTCTTTCTTCTTCACTGTTAAACCATTCTGCCCAATTAGATCGACTGTTTCCGGCAATAGTATTATCTTTTCCATAAATTTCTATACCATATTTTTTCATCAACTTAAACTCATTTTCTTCAGTGTCAATTTGCAACTCTTCAATCAACTTATCTTTAATCACTGATGATTTTATTTTTTCGTTTTTCTATTTTTCATGTAACTCTTTAATTTAGCACTACCATAAATAATTCCAATTCCCGTTAAAGTTGTTATAGCTACACCAGCTGCAATCCCCTTTTCTAAGCCTTTTTTTTCAGAGATATTCATCAAGTAATTTACATATTTTTCTGGACCGCCATGATTGCTAGCATCTTTGCTTAATTCAGCATAATCCCAATTTTTCAAAAAAAAGCCTCCTTTTTTATATTTATAATGAGCAATATAAAATTATATATATCAATTAATACATGAAATTGCGTAAAATCGTGTATCCAGAATCCTATCCCCATAGGGTTCTTTTTTTATATCGCCCCTCAATACATGATTTCGTGGTATACTAACTGTAATCAGGTATCTGTTTTGTGAGAGGAGAGATCATTTCAATGAGTTATAACGTCCAACCCTTAAGAACCCAGCAAGAAATCAACGACTTTTTATTCTGTTTGAGGCGCAATATAAACGCCGAACGCGACGTTTTTTTATTTTTGATCGGGATTAACAGCGGTTTGCGCATGTCCGATATTGTCAAATTGAAGAAAAAAGACATTCTTTCGTCTAAAAACCCCCGAATCGTAGAACAAAAAACTGGGAAAACCCGTATTTTGTATTTAAGCAGTCTGCAAGATTTGATCCAAGAGTATACAAACGATTTGGATCCGGAGGATGATTTGTTTCCGAGCACCAAAGGCGGCCATTTAGAAGTCAACACAGTCTACCAGATGTTTCAGAAGGTGGCTAAGCTCTTGGGAAGAGACGATATCGGCACGCACACGCTGCGGAAGACGTTTGGGTATCATTACTACAAGAAAACAAAAGACGTGGCCACACTCATGGAAATCTTCGGTCACAGCAGCGAAAAAATTACAAAGCGTTATATTGGAATCAATGAAGATGAAATTAGCGAGACTTTGTTGAACTTTAGATTAGGATTCTAGCTTAAATCAAAATATTGAAAGGCTTATTTCTTTGATTTTTTATTTGGTTTAGAATAGCCTAACACATTTTCTTCCAACTGTTTTCCAGGTTTAAAAATTATTCTTCGTTTGGCAGGAATAAGTATTTCCTCTCCAGTTTTTGGGTTTCTTCCTTTTCTGGCAGAGCGCTGAACAATATCAAACTTACCAAAACCGATAAACCTAAGAGATTGTTCTTTCTTTAAAGCGTCTTCTATTCCCTTTAAGACACTATTAACCATTTCCGTTGCGTCATCAATGGTTACATCCTCGTTTGCAGCAATCAACCGAACAAAATCATGCCTGTTCATTTTAATCTATCTCCTTTTCTATTGTTTTATACAGTCTCTCTAACTAATAGATTTACTTTTTGAAAATCTTACTAAAAAAACCTTTCTTTTCAGTTGTTTCACGAACGTCTTCATCATTAACTAATTGATTACTAACTGAGCGAGTTAAATCTTCTGCGGTTTCATTAGATAATTGCAGCTGCAATTGTTCCATTTGTTTATTTGATTGAAGCGATAATTGTTGCTGCTGATCAAGTAGATTTTGTAGTTTATCAATTTGCTTGTCCTTATTTTCTAATTGACTGTTGAAAATCGCAATAACAGAGCGATCTTCAACAGTATCATTCTCGCTATCTTTAGCGCTATCATTAGCGCTATCAATTACGCTATCTATAATTAATTGGTTCATAGACTTATTTTTTAATTTCGCTATTTCTTTTATCTTTTCCTTCTCTTCTGTTGTAGTTCTTACAATTATTTGTACACGATTATTAGACAAAAATATTCACCGCTTTCTGATATCTTTCTAATAAAATTATGCTATCTTGCACGCTATCTATATGCTATCTTACATGATAGCATAAAAAAAGTTGAAATTATTTGTTAATAATTTCAACTTTTTTTATTTTTAGTCTATATTTTGAATTTTTACTATTTTCAGATATTGCTCGATTGAGCGTTTAAGATATTTAACTATATTTTGCATTTGAGGTTCTGCTCCATCTTTATGGGTAGCTACATAATTAATGTGATCTTTAACACCATTCACCCCTCTTAATTTTTTTAAATCGTCATAAAGAGGATAAACTTGTTTTTGTAGATTAGCCATTTTGGGAATATCCTGCATATCTCGAAATCCTATCAACAAGTTTTCTCCTAATAACGTCGTATATTTATTCTGTATAGCCTTATTAAAAAGATCTTGCTGTTCTTGTTCCTGTTGTGCTTTATCTTTTATATACTCCAGATCATTCTCTTTGTAGGGCAGAGAATTTTTTACGGTTTTTTTATCAATATAAAACTGAATACCAGCAATGGAACGTCCTTTTTTCACTTTTTCATAAGTGACAGTAAAATGTGTGTATTTATTTACTTCCCCTAAAGCTAATTTCAATATATTTTTTTCAAAATCAAATATCCTTTCATATTCACTCACTGTATTTGTCATTCGACGTAATTCTTGAATTTCAATGTAAGGATTTTTCATTTGAATAATCTGATTTTTAGTACGTTTCATTGTGTCTTTATAAGTTTCATATTGATTGTAATTCATAGAAAACCATTTATATAGAATGATACTATATTTGCTATTTAACTCCATAAGATCAGTAATCAAATATTGGGTGAAATTGCGTTTTAAATCAATCAAATAGGGCATAATATCTTCTGTAAATTTAATTGCTACAATATCATCATAATCGTTCCATTCGCTACTGGATATAGGAGATATAATTTTAAAGTTTAATTTACCTTTTGCATTTACTTCTCGAACCTCAAAAATAGACTGTCTATGTAATGTAGTTAAAGCCTTTTTGAACCGAGCATGTTTATCGTTATCTTCTGCTTTAAAAAAAGAAAAGAGAGTTTTTTTCGATAAAAAAACTGTATTATTTTTAGGAGTATTCTCAGTATCCAAGCAAGATACTGCTAACTCAAAAAACTTTAAAGGAACTTTATCCATTTTAGCTACACTAGTCACTAAGTCATTATGTTCTACTGTTTTTTGACGATATAAATCTTCCATATGTATCACTCTATGAGACATATCATGATTCGAATTTTGCATAAAACAATCCTCCTGGCTTTTTAAGAGAAAAACTTAATTTAAATAGTAAAATTATATATATTTTTTTATAATACACTAAAAGACGAATAAAATAAACTTTTTCGTTTAATGCACAGTTTTTCCTCGTTTAATGCACAGTTTTTCCTCGTTTAATGCACAGTTTTCCCTCGTTGTTTAATCGCTGTAAGCACTGCTATCAAAGCTTTTTTTTAATCCCAAAAGGTTCAAAAGACAAAGTATTAAAGATAAATATAATAAGTTCGTTATAATTAACCTAACAAAGAATAGTACTGTACAGATTAAAATAACATAAATGAAATCTTGCTATGCAAGATGAAGATAATTTAAAAAGATCAACCCCGTCTGCAAGGATTTGTATCTCGACTATCGCTCGACGGATAGAACCATTGTGTATCTTAAAGCTCAAAAAAACAGCCTTTATTACCATTCTGTTCAAAAAACGTATAAATACAAAGAAAGAATAATTAAATGTCTTAAACGGAGCTTTACTTCGCTTATAGAAGGTATTTAAAGCAATTCTCTAAAAAATCACCAAAATTAAAATGATTCAGTACCACATTAAAGCGACCACTACAATTCCTGTTGGAACACTGGCATATAAATTGGTTAACACCGTTCTAGCGGTTAATTTTTGGTTTGTTCGCTTGATTTCAGCGTTCAACTGTTTAAAGACTTGGTCCATGGTCTCGGTATGGTTTGGTTGATCTCGCTTAATTGTTGGTTGTTCTGGTTCATTTCGTGCTGGATCTTCTCGATCTCGGTTTTGTTTTTCGTTAAGAGGTTGCTTAAGATCTTTTTCAATTGGGTCAAGGACTCTTCGGACTGCTTTTGAGCTGTCTCGTTGAAGTTGGTCTGTGTGGTTTCTAAGTTTTTCAAGGTGCTGTTGAAGCTGTTCAGGACTGAATGGGTCACGTCTTGAATCTCCTGTAAATTGTTCTCCAGATTGGCTTTTTCCAAGCTTTTCTGTTGCAGCGTCGCTCCGCTGTAGTTCCGGATCTCGGTCAATACTTGGATCAAGTGCTGGATATCCTGCGTCAACTGCTCTTGATTCGGTGGTTGAAGGTTCATTTCTGTTTTCTGTTGGTTCAAGGTGTCTTTCAAAGCCATGGATAAGGGTCTCCTTTTCGTAGTCTTCGCCTAATTTTTTGGCGCGGACTTTTTTATTTTCATTGATATGCTGATACGTAACGGTTTTTCCTCGTTCAATCACCTGTACACCACTTTTTTCTAGTTGTTCTTTAAATTCGTCAAAAGTGCTGGCGGTTTGTTTGGTTTGGTCGATTTTTTCTCTGATTTCATCTTCCAACTGGTTTGGCCAGGGCGTTCTAAAATACCTTTTTCTGCGGCAGTGTAGCGAATGTTGGCTTTTTCTTCTGGAACGGTTAAGCCGTGATTCAAACAAATGGCGTCATTCAATTGTTTCACTTCTTCAATCGCTGCTACTCCATGGGCTTGAAATTTCAAGCCGGTATCCATATTGACGCTATTGATTACGATATGATTGTGCACGTGGTCTTTATCGGTATGGGTGTAAATCGCCACTTGGTGACCGCCAGCGATTTTTCGGGCTAATTCGTACCCAAGTCATTTGCTTGCTCAGGCGTGACCTCACCCGGCTTAAATGATTGAATAAGGGTATGTGCTTGGACCTTGTCGTCTTTTCCGTAGATCATACGTGTGGCTTTCATTTGAGTCTTGGCGTAATCGACGTCACAATTTAAGCCGCTTTTTACGGTTGCGCGCGGTTCAGCGTAATTAATGCAGCGTGAACAGCTGGTGCTGCGCGCTAATTTAATAGTAGCCATAGCTATTTTCCTTTCTTTTTTTCTGTTTGACCAAATAGAGCATTCAAAAATGTAAATGTTGCTGTAGTAAAGAGCGCATCGAGAAATCGTTTGCCTAAATCAATTGGATCGCCATAAACATAATCCATCATGATTCGTCCATAAAAATAATTATAAAAAATAATAAGAACAGTTTGAGCCATGGCAATTTGTTGTTACGTTAACTTTTCCCATATCTGATTTAATTCCTTTCGTACCTTTTGTAGTTCAGCCGTTAGGTTGGCCGCTGCTGCCGGATCCAATTCTGTGGCATTCGTCACGCGTGCCATCTGGTTTACATTGTTGCCGATTGCTCGTAATTGCTTGGCGATTTCAATCGCACCTGGCCGATCAACTTTCGGCGTTACGAGCTTAGCCCCTTGTGCCTTGCTTTTAACAAAAGCCGGCACACTCATTTGCAAACTTTCAGCGGAGCGCTGCAACTTTTCAAATTCGGTTTCGCTCACTCGAAAGCTGATTTGTTTCGGATCTTTTCGCTTCGGTTTCCTCTCAGCAAAATTCTCCTCAAAAATCTCTCGATCGCTCATCGTCCCACCCCCTGTTTTTCTTCACGTGTGTTCAGAACCAATCGTACCACTAAAACACTTGCGGTTTCCAGTGTTACGATTGGTTTAAGGGGTTTGGCAAGCTCTATGTTTGCTAGCCACTTCGTGGCGCAAACGACCTTGTTGGGGACGCGCTGCTCCCCCAATCCCCCTGGAAAACCCGGTCAAAACGTGGCCGTTTTGAGCCAAAAAAGAGACCTGAAATGTGTCCATTTTGGTCTTTTTTTTTGGCAAGATCAAGCCGTTTTTTTCGTCGTTGCTGTCGAAAATTTTGCTCTTTATGCTCCTCTTTTTCGGACCAACAACCGAAAAAAGAGGAGCATATCCAAAGAAACAGCCGCTTACTTTTAGCGGCTGTTTCTCTTTTTATTGCGTCAGAAATATTAAACTAACAATAATAAATAAAACTATAGAAATTAAAATATAAAGTATTATCCTCTATTGGATACTAAAATCTTTATTTAAGTAGCATTTTATTACTTCTTTAATATCTAAATATTCTTCTACTATAATTATATTTTTCATCTCTTTATTATACTTCGGTTTCATTTTAAAATGTACTTTATGATTTCTTTTTTCACCAGGTAAGATTAGGGCGGAATAAGTTTTTTCAAAACTTGGAGATATTTGTCCTTCATGATGCCTATAATTATATAGAAATGCTAAGTAAGATATCTGTTTATAGTCAATTCCTTTAAATTATTATAATATTTTGCATCAAAAATATATTGTTTATTATTGCTAAAATAGTAATGATCTGGAGAAAAGAATTATTTTCATTCCTTTCATTAGGACGAAAACTTCTTTTTTAAACTCTACTTTATGAATATTTTTCTTAAATTCTAAACTATTGCTTGCAACATTGTAAGATTCGAAATTTACTGTAAGATATTTTTCGACCATTTTTCCCAAACAGAACTAAAGTAGTGATTCTTTATATATATATTTCCTTGAGCGTCAAATGTACTAAAAACTTAATCAATTCATCAATTAAGTTTAGCATTAAATCACTAAATGTATTATTTCTTATGCTATATAAACGGTCTAATACATATTTTTTGTCTTGAAAAAAATTATATTCAGGAAATTTATGACCTGTTTTTTCTAATTTTATAATCATTTGGAATTTGTCTAATGTATAATCGATACAATAGATTATGCATTCCGTTAGAAAATCTGAAAAAGGATGCTTTTTTTTGAAATAAAGTGGGATATGTATAAGGCTACCATTAGATATAAATTTCATAGAATTTTTAATAGTATAATCCCAATTTATCTTTCCACCTACATTAGCTTTATTAAATACTTTATTCGTATAGATTAATCCGTAATCTTTAAAAAAATCATACACGTAAAAGAAAGAAGCAAAAGGGTAGTTTGATTCGACTTGTTTTTCACCAATATTTTCCGAGTAGTCTTTAATCAAAACTTGTAAAATTAATTCAGTATCTTTTTCAATATCGGTGACTCTGTACTTTTTAGGGAACGATATAACGACGTCTTGGTTGTCTTGATTAATTATAATACCTACAAATTTTAAAACTTTAGATCCAGAAGAATTTAAAATCTCATTGTTCTCATTTCTATCATAGTCAATTATCCAATCTTCCTGACTAAACAAATAATCGTCCGATAATGTTACTGTATCTCCATCATGGAAAAAATGTCTCACGTCTTTATCTCCTTAAATTTCAGGGTAATTATTATACCCTTTTATAGTGAAAAATTCGATAAAATTTTGACTATAGACTCTATGATTTTTATAAGTAGAATATAATGTATCAAAACTAGTTGTTTCAGTTGAAAACAACTTTTTATTGGAAGTAAAACCTATGTTTGATTCCACATCTTGCCATAGATAAAGAAGTAATTTACTTCGAATTTTATTATTGATAATTTCTCTAGCTTCTTGTTCTTCTACTGAACTAGAAGAGTAAGATTTATCAATTAATTCACTGCTAAATTGTATGAAAAATTGACCTACTTGTTTATCTTCATTTTTTCCTAGCCCTAATTGTTTGTCAGTAATGTAATCATTCAGAACCATATAAAATGATTGCCAATTGGTTTCTATATCATTGCTTCTGTTAGCATCAATTGGAATAAACAATTTAGGATTATTAAGCTTTTTAATTCTAGAACCATGTTCATCTTTTGCTGGATCTGAAGAGATATATCTCCAATCAAACCTTCTTTTAAAGCAGTATCCATAGGGAAAACACTTTGGTCATTAGTATTAACTGTCCCAATAATATTAAGATTGGAAGGTATTTTTATTCGGTCTCCTGGAAAGCAATAATTTCGTTTTGCAATATCTTTATTTACAATTGAATACTTACTCTCAAAGTGGATATTTCTATCTAGTAGCTGAAAATATCCCCAAAAATTGCAGATACATTTCCTCTAGATAACTCTTCTAAGATAAGATAAACTCTTTTAGTGCTATCACTATATGCTTCAACCATAGCCTCAGTAAATACTCCTTTTTTAAAAGTATATCTTACTTTACTAGAATCGCTTGGATCTGTATAAGGAAGGAGCTGACCAATAAAATCCGAGTAAGAATACTCAGGATGTATAGTTGTTCTAAATATTTTGTGCTCACTAATTCCTTGGTTAATTAAATTATTTTCTACATGGTGACTTTTTCCAGTCCCAGGAGCTCCAAAATATATTATTTGTTCATAGTTACTCATAAGTTATCTACACCTCTATCATGTTTTTCCATAAAAGATAATAAATCCATTATCCTAATTCCTTTTTTTCCTTCTATAGGATGATTATCGAAAAAATTTACAACTTCATGGATATCTACAGTATAGCCTTTTTTTAAACCTACTATAAAAATAGATAATATATTTAACATAAGTGGCTTTTCCTGACTGCCCTTGAAAGAGTAATGACCATTATTTGAAACTATTGTTCCGCTTAGTTTATTGTCAAGTAACTTTATATATCTAGTATTAACATCAATCTCAAATGCTCACCTACAAATTTACCGGAATCAGGAGTTAAAAAATAGTTCGTAAACCAAGAAAAATTAGTATAATCGTTGCTATATAATTCATGATTTTTATCAAAAACATCAATGGTATATATGCCAAGCTGCTCAACCTCTATCAATCGTCTTTGCATTACTTTAGACGTAATTGTTTCATTAATAATATTTAAATAATATATAGGGAGATTAGCATAGCCAAAAGATGGAGAGGATAAAAAATGAGATATATAGTCAGCTAGAGTAGGGAAAATTTGCTGAGTAGTTGTTGTATTACGTCTTCTTGTATAGAGTTTGATAAAAAGAACGTAAGCAATCATTTTTTCAGCATATAATTGATCATGAATAACATTTACAATATAACTTCTCTGCAAATAGTAATCTCTTTCATCTTCAGAAATTTTTATTCTATCAAAGATATAAGATGAATAGAGGGTCCTTTGTACACCTGGAATAATTGTTTGATTACCGTATTCTATTTTTGAAATATTCAACTTGTTATTAAATGAATTTATTTTTTTCATTATTTTTGCTTCCACAGCAGATATGATTTCATCTGGTGTACTACCTAATAAAGTTGAATCATTAATATTTAAAAATTTCTCAGGTAGCCTACTTCCATTTTGCAAAGAGTTATTTAAATTGAGTATCCGCAATATTTTTCCTCCTCATATACAAGCATTAAAATAAATAGTGGTTGTTGCTTTTTTTAGTCATCTTTAGTCAAAATTTTTAATCAAGACTTCATATCTAGGAAATTTGATTCCTGTACGACCAATATCAACTACTTCAAAATCATGGGTATCGATCCATTCTATTAAAATATTATTCATCTTACCGCGATGTTCTAATACATTAGAGAGCATGAATTTATATCCTAAATCATTTAATTTTGAGATATATTGTAATAATTCAGTTTCTTGATTTGAATCCCAGCCGTTCATTCCTCTTTTTCCATCTATATATTCAGAATTTGTTATAAAGTAAGGAGGGTCAAAATAAAAAATAGTATCTTTTGGATACATAGTTGGATCTAAGTCTAAGTAATTACCATTAATTAATTCAAAAGAAGTGGATTTAACATTAAAATTTTTGATTCTTTGAATTGAGCCTTCATTGAATTCATTATTTCCTGTAGGTGTATTCATTTGGTGTTTACTATTAAATCTAATTATATTTTGAAAGAATACATTTGAAGAATAAATAAGTTTAATGGAGTTTTTTTTAAGTTATTATAAATATTTCGAAAATTAATATAATTCTCTTTATTCTTTTTTTCTAAACTATATTGATTAACGGTCTCTTGTATCTCTTTTACTAAAGACACTTTATCATTAGATAAAAGCATATCTATAATATCAAAGATGAAAGGATTGAATTCATTATAAATTACTTTATCAATAGCGAAAACATTAGCCCCCACATTGAAAGCGCCACACCCATCATGTCTACAAATGTTCCTACATGTTTAGGCAGTTCTTTAAAAATAGAAGGTAATAAAACATCTTTACTCCCTGAATAATTTAGAGGTGATTTAATATTACCTCTGTTTTTTCTGAAATAAATAATGTACTCTTTCAATTTATTTCCTTTTCTTTTATAACTTAAATTATTAGTTGAATATTCACGATACTCATTACTTTCTACATGAACTATATTATCAACAGCAAATTTTCTTGCTAATTCAATTATTTCTTCAATTGGAACAATTGATTGATTACTATAACTAACTAATATATGCTCAAAATCATTTGTCGAAATAGATCTTCAAACTCATATAGAGCTAATTTATTATTAGAATATCCTGAAAATTCTCTTTTCTTCCTTCTACCAGTTATGCCAAATACTTCTGGATAGTCATACTTAGCTATTGTTTCTAGAACATGATATGAATTAACATATTGAGTTGTTGTATAGGGTGGATCGATATAGGCAATATCTCCTGAAATTTCTCTCACTAATTGATTCGTATTCTTATTGTAGACTATATTATTTTTATTAACTGACAATGTTTCTGTCATTTCTAGTGGTCTAAGAACTAATAGTTTACTAGAACGAGATTCCCAAAATTTAAAGTACGCTTGATAAGTTCCAGAAGTGTTTGAAACTTTTGTGACCGATTCTAAAAGTGAAGCTAGTAAAAATGAATATTCATTATACTCTAAAATATTATCTTTATAGAGCTCTCCATATCAATTCTTATTCCATCAATCTTTATCGCGTTCTCTTCAGTAAATACATTCTTTCTCCTACGGGAGAATAATTGTTATATACAAAAAAATGCACCTTGGATTTGTATTCTTTATTATTAAACCATTCAAAAGGTGAACATTGAAATTTGGTTTTGAATCTATCAAATTTTGGAATTTCATTGTTTAACAATTTTGCATCGTTTACTACTTTAGAAAAGTATAAATAATCATTTGATAAAATAGTATAATTTCCCTTAAAATAGTCTCCTACTGAACCTGCTCCTGCAAATAAATCAGCAAAAGTTTCACCTTCTATATTGTACTTATTTATAACTTCTTCAATAAACGGCACAACTGTTGCTTATTACCTAAAAATCTCACAAATTAACCACCTTTTACTTTATTAATCAATTTCCATTAAAAAATACTCTTTATTATCATTATTTTTAGTTGAATCAACACCTGAAATATGGGATACAAGAAAGCAAAAGCTAGGGTAATTACCTTAGCTTTTGCTTTACAAATTCTCTATACGTTTGCTTTACTTCTTCTTCACTTAATTCAATATCTCTTAAACGATGATCCATTTTCTTATATTCAATTCTTAAATCTCTTTAATTTTTACTATTTGGTCAAAATCTTTATCGGAATATGGAAGGAGCTTGTCTACCTTTTATGTAGCCATTACCGACCATTTGAATTTTAAAAACAAGGTTCTGATTTTCAAGTTCATGACCATAAGATATTTTATACTGGATGTTATTATCGTCTCCATGAATAAAAGGGTCTGCTGACATTAATGTTGTAATAACTGGGACAAACACTCGGTTTCTACTCATCTTTTAACACGCTCCTAATATTTATAACGTACCTATAAGTACACTATAAATAATATAGGCGTTTTTGTCAACTAAATAAAAATTTGAATATCTTTCTCGATTTTTGTATATATTCGTGTTAATTTTTCATCGCCACCAATATAGGGTGATGAAGCAATTTCCATTTCAATTAGCATATCGTTAGGACTAATGGTTCTTTTTGTTGTGTAAAATTGATATTTTTTATTTCTTTCTTCTTCACTGTTAACCATTCTGCCCAATTAGATCGACTGTTTCCGGCAATAGTATTATCTTTTCCATAAATTTCTATACCATATTTTTTCATCAACTTAAACTCATTTCTTCAGTGTCAATTTGCAACTCTTCAATCAACTTATCTTTAATCACTGATGATTTTATTTTTCCGTTTTTCTATTTTTCATGTAACTCTTTAATTTAGCACTACCATAAAATAATTCCAATTCCGTTAAAGTTGTTATAGCTACACCAGCTGCAATCCCCTTTTCTAAGCCTTTTTTTTCAGAGATATTCATCAAGTAATTTACATATTTTTCTGGACCGCCATGATTGCTAGCATCTTTGCTTAATTCAGCATAATCCCAATTTTTCAAAAAAAGCCTCCTTTTTTATATTTATAATGAGCAATATAAATATATATATATCAATTAATACATGAAATTGCGTAAAATCGTGTATCCAGAATCCTATCCCCATAGGGTTCTTTTTTTATATCGCCCCTCAATACATGATTTCGTGGTATACTAACTGTAATCAGGTATCTGTTTTGTGAGAGGAGAGATCATTTCAATGAGTTATAACGTCCAACCCTTAAGAACCCAGCAAGAAATCAACGACTTTTTATTCTGTTTGAGGCGCAATATAAACGCCGAACGCGACGTTTTTTTATTTTTGATCGGGATTAACAGCGGTTTGCGCATGTCCGATATTGTCAAATTGAAGAAAAAAGACATTCTTTCGTCTAAAAACCCCCGAATCGTAGAACAAAAAACTGGGAAAACCCGTATTTTGTATTTAAGCAGTCTGCAAGATTTGATCCAAGAGTATACAAACGATTTGGATCCGGAGGATGATTTGTTTCCGAGCACCAAAGGCGGCCATTTAGAAGTCAACACAGTCTACCAGATGTTTCAGAAGGTGGCTAAGCTCTTGGGAAGAGACGATATCGGCACGCACACGCTGCGGAAGACGTTTGGGTATCATTACTACAAGAAAACAAAAGACGTGGCCACACTCATGGAAATCTTCGGTCACAGCAGCGAAAAAATTACAAAGCGTTATATTGGAATCAATGAAGATGAAATTAGCGAGACTTTGTTGAACTTTAGATTAGGATTCTAGCTTAAATCAAAATATTGAAAGGCTTATTTCTTTGATTTTTTATTTGGTTTAGAATAGCCTAACACATTTTCTTCCAACTGTTTTCCAGGTTTAAAAATTATTCTTCGTTTGGCAGGAATAAGTATTTCCTCTCCAGTTTTTGGGTTTCTTCCTTTTCTGGCAGAGCGCTGAACAATATCAAACTTACCAAAACCGATAAACCTAAGAGATTGTTCTTTCTTTAAAGCGTCTTCTATTCCCTTTAAGACACTATTAACCATTTCCGTTGCGTCATCAATGGTTACATCCTCGTTTGCAGCAATCAACCGAACAAAATCATGCCTGTTCATTTTAATCTATCTCCTTTTCTATTGTTTTATACAGTCTCTCTAACTAATAGATTTACTTTTTGAAAATCTTACTAAAAAAACCCTTCTTTTCAGTTGTTTCACGAACGTCTTCATCATTAACTAATTGATTACTAACTGAGCGAGTTAAATCTTCTGCGGTTTCATTAGATAATTGCAGCTGCAATTGTTCCATTTGTTTATTTGATTGAAGCGATAATTGTTGCTGCTGATCAAGTAGATTTTGTAGTTTATCAATTTGCTTGTCCTTATTTTCTAATTGACTGTTGAAAATCGCAATAACAGAGCGATCTTCAACAGTATCATTCTCGCTATCTTTAGCGCTATCATTAGCGCTATCAATTACGCTATCTATAATTAATTGGTTCATAGACTTATTTTTTAATTTCGCTATTTCTTTTATCTTTTCCTTCTCTTCTGTTGTAGTTCTTACAATTATTTGTACACGATTATTAGACAAAAATATTCACCGCTTTCTGATATCTTTCTAATAAAATTATGCTATCTTGCACGCTATCTATATGCTATCTTACATGATAGCATAAAAAAAGTTGAAATTATTTGTTAATAATTTCAACTTTTTTTATTTTTAGTCTATATTTTGAATTTTTACTATTTTCAGATATTGCTCGATTGAGCGTTTAAGATATTTAACTATATTTTGCATTTGAGGTTCTGCTCCATCTTTATGGGTAGCTACATAATTAATGTGATCTTTAACACCATTCACCCCTCTTAATTTTTTTAAATCGTCATAAAGAGGATAAACTTGTTTTTGTAGATTAGCCATTTTGGGAATATCCTGCATATCTCGAAATCCTATCAACAAGTTTTCTCCTAATAACGTCGTATATTTATTCTGTATAGCCTTATTAAAAAGATCTTGCTGTTCTTGTTCCTGTTGTGCTTTATCTTTTATATACTCCAGATCATTCTCTTTGTAGGGCAGAGAATTTTTTACGGTTTTTTTATCAATATAAAACTGAATACCAGCAATGGAACGTCCTTTTTTCACTTTTTCATAAGTGACAGTAAAATGTGTGTATTTATTTACTTCCCCTAAAGCTAATTTCAATATATTTTTTTCAAAATCAAATATCCTTTCATATTCACTCACTGTATTTGTCATTCGACGTAATTCTTGAATTTCAATGTAAGGATTTTTCATTTGAATAATCTGATTTTTAGTACGTTTCATTGTGTCTTTATAAGTTTCATATTGATTGTAATTCATAGAAAACCATTTATATAGAATGATACTATATTTGCTATTTAACTCCATAAGATCAGTAATCAAATATTGGGTGAAATTGCGTTTTAAATCAATCAAATAGGGCATAATATCTTCTGTAAATTTAATTGCTACAATATCATCATAATCGTTCCATTCGCTACTGGATATAGGAGATATAATTTTAAAGTTTAATTTACCTTTTGCATTTACTTCTCGAACCTCAAAAATAGACTGTCTATGTAATGTAGTTAAAGCCTTTTTGAACCGAGCATGTTTATCGTTATCTTCTGCTTTAAAAAAAGAAAAGAGAGTTTTTTTCGATAAAAAAACTGTATTATTTTTAGGAGTATTCTCAGTATCCAAGCAAGATACTGCTAACTCAAAAAACTTTAAAGGAACTTTATCCATTTTAGCTACACTAGTCACTAAGTCATTATGTTCTACTGTTTTTTGACGATATAAATCTTCCATATGTATCACTCTATGAGACATATCATGATTCGAATTTTGCATAAAACAATCCTCCTGGCTTTTTAAGAGAAAAACTTAATTTAAATAGTAAAATTATATATATTTTTTATAATACACTAAAAGACGAATAAAATAAAACTTTTTCGTTTAATGCACAGTTTTTCCTCGTTTAATGCACAGTTTTTCCTCGTTTAATGCACAGTTTTCCCTCGTTGTTTAATCGCTGTAAGCACTGCTATCAAAGCTTTTTTTTAATCCCAAAAGGTTCAAAAGACAAAGTATTAAAGATAAATATAATAAGTTCGTTATAATTAACCTAACAAAGAATAGTACTGTACAGATTAAAATAACATAAATGAAATCTTGCTATGCAAGATGAAGATAATTTAAAAAGATCAACCCCGTCTGCAAGGATTTGTATCTCGACTATCGCTCGACGGATAGAACCATTGTGTATCTTAAAGCTCAAAAAAACAGCCTTTATTACCATTCTGTTCAAAAAACGTATAAATACAAAGAAAGAATAATTAAATGTCTTAAACGGAGCTTTACTTCGCTTATAGAAGGTATTTAAAGCAATTCTCTAAAAAATCACCAAAAATTAAAATGATTCAGTAACCACATTAAAGCGACCACTACAATTCCTGTTGGAACACTGGCATATAAATTGGTTAACACCGTTCTAGCGGTTAATTTTTGGTTTGTTCGCTTGATTTCAGCGTTCAACTGTTTAAAGACTTGGTCCATGGTCTCGGTTATGGTTTGGTTGATCTCGCTTAATTGTTGGTTGTTCTGGTTCATTTCGTGCTGGATCTTCTCGATCTCGGTTTTGTTTTTCGTTAAGAGGTTGCTTAAGATCTTTTTCAATTGGGTCAAGGACTCTTCGGACTGCTTTTGAGCTGTCTCGTTGAAGTTGGTCTGTGTGGTTTCTAAGTTTTTCAAGGTGCTGTTGAAGCTGTTCAGGACTGAATGGGTCACGTCTTGAATCTCCTGTAAATTGTTCTCCAGATTGGCTTTTTCCAAGCTTTTCTGTTGCAGCGTCGCTCCGCTGTAGTTCCGGATCTCGGTCAATACTTGGATCAAGTGCTGGATATCCTGCGTCAACTGCTCTTGATTCGGTGGTTGAAGGTTCATTTCTGTTTTCTGTTGGTTCAAGGTGTCTTTCAAAGCCATGGATAAGGGTCTCCTTTTCGTAGTCTTCGCCTAATTTTTTGGCGCGGACTTTTTTATTTTCATTGATATGCTGATACGTAACGGTTTTTCCTCGTTCAATCACCTGTACACCACTTTTTTCTAGTTGTTCTTTAAATTCGTCAAAAGTGCTGGCGGTTTGTTTGGTTTGGTCGATTTTTTCTCTGATTTCATCTTTCCAACTGGTTTGGCCAGGGCGTTCTAAAATACCTTTTTCTGCGGCAGTGTAGCGAATGTTGGCTTTTTCTTCTGGAACGGTTAAGCCGTGATTCAAACAAATGGCGTCATTCAATTGTTTCACTTCTTCAATCGCTGCTACTCCATGGGCTTGAAATTTCAAGCCGGTATCCATATTGACGCTATTGATTACGATATGATTGTGCACGTGGTCTTTATCGGTATGGGTGTAAATCGCCACTTGGTGACCGCCAGCGATTTTTCGGGCTAATTCGTACCCAAGTTCATTTGCTTGCTCAGGCGTGACCTCACCCGGCTTAAATGATTGAATAAGGGTATGTGCTTGGACCTTGTCGTCTTTTCCGTAGATCATACGTGTGGCTTTCATTTGAGTCTTGGCGTAATCGACGTCACAATTTAAGCCGCTTTTTACGGTTGCGCGCGGTTCAGCGTAATTAATGCAGCGTGAACAGCTGGTGCTGCGCGCTAATTTAATAGTAGCCATAGCTATTTTCCTTTCTTTTTTTCTGTTTGACCAAATAGAGCATTCAAAAATGTAAATGTTGCTGTAGTAAAGAGCGCATCGAGAAATCGTTTGCCTAAATCAATTGGATCGCCATAAACATAATCCATCATGATTCGTCCAATAAAAATAATTATAAAAAATAATAAGAACAGTTTGAGCCATGGCAATTTGTTGTTTACGTTAACTTTTCCCATATCTGATTTAATTCCTTTCGTACCTTTTGTAGTTCAGCCGTTAGGTTGGCCGCTGCTGCCGGATCCAATTCTGTGGCATTCGTCACGCGTGCCATCTGGTTTACATTGTTGCCGATTGCTCGTAATTGCTTGGCGATTTCAATCGCACCTGGCCGATCAACTTTCGGCGTTACGAGCTTAGCCCCTTGTGCCTTGCTTTTAACAAAAGCCGGCACACTCATTTGCAAACTTTCAGCGGAGCGCTGCAACTTTTCAAATTCGGTTTCGCTCACTCGAAAGCTGATTTGTTTCGGATCTTTTCGCTTCGGTTTCCTCTCAGCAAAATTCTCCTCAAAAATCTCTCGATCGCTCATCGTCCCACCCCCTGTTTTTCTTCACGTGTGTTCAGAACCAATCGTACCACTAAAACACTTGCGGTTTCCAGTGTTACGATTGGTTTAAGGGGTTTGGCAAGCTCTATGTTTGCTAGCCACTTCGTGGCGCAAACGACCTTGTTGGGGGACGCGCTGCTCCCCCAATCCCCCTGGAAAACCCGGTCAAAACGTGGCCGTTTTGAGCCAAAAAAGAGACCTGAAATGTGTCCATTTTGGTCTTTTTTTTTGGCAAGATCAAGCCGTTTTTTTTCGTCGTTGCTGTCGAAAATTTTGCTCTTTATGCTCCTCTTTTTTCGGACCAACAACCGAAAAAAGAGGAGCATATCCAAAGAAACAGCCGCTTACTTTTAGCGGCTGTTTCTCTTTTTATTGCGTCAGAAATATTAAACTAACAATAATAAATAAAACTATAGAAATTAAAATATAAAGTATTATCCTCTATTGGATACTAAAATCTTTATTTAAGTAGCATTTTATTACTTCTTTAATATCTAAATATTCTTCTACTATAATTATATTTTTCATCTCTTTATTATACTTCGGTTTCATTTTAAAATGTACTTTATGATTTCTTTTTTCACCAGGTAAGATTAGGGCGGAATAAGTTTTTTCAAAACTTGGAGATATTTGTCCTTCATGATGCCTATAATTATATAGAAATGCTAAGTAAGATATCTGTTTATAGTCAATTCCTTTAAAATTATTATAATATTTTGCATCAAAAATATATTGTTTATTATTGCTAAAATAGTAATGATCTGGAGAAAAAGAATTATTTTCATTCCTTTCATTAGGACGAAAAACTTCTTTTTTAAACTCTACTTTATGAATATTTTTCTTAAATTCTAAACTATTGCTTGCAACATTGTAAGATTCGAAATTTACTGTAAGATATTTTTCGACCATTTTTTCCCAAACAGAACTAAAGTAGTGATTCTTTATATATATATTTCCTTGAGCGTCAAATGTACTAAAAAACTTAATCAATTCATCAATTAAGTTTAGCATTAAATCACTAAATGTATTATTTCTTATGCTATATAAACGGTCTAATACATATTTTTTGTCTTGAAAAAAATTATATTCAGGAAATTTATGACCTGTTTTTTCTAATTTTATAATCATTTGGAATTTGTCTAATGTATAATCGATACAATAGATTATGCATTCCGTTAGAAAATCTGAAAAAGGATGCTTTTTTTTGAAATAAAGTGGGATATGTATAAGGCTACCATTAGATATAAATTTCATAGAATTTTTAATAGTATAATCCCAATTTATCTTTCCACCTACATTAGCTTTATTAAATACTTTATTCGTATAGATTAATCCGTAATCTTTAAAAAAATCATACACGTAAAAGAAAGAAGCAAAAGGGTAGTTTGATTCGACTTGTTTTTCACCAATATTTTCCGAGTAGTCTTTAATCAAAACTTGTAAAATTAATTCAGTATCTTTTTCAATATCGGTGACTCTGTACTTTTTAGGGAACGATATAACGACGTCTTGGTTGTCTTGATTAATTATAATACCTACAAATTTTAAAACTTTAGATCCAGAAGAATTTAAAATCTCATTGTTCTCATTTCTATCATAGTCAATTATCCAATCTTCCTGACTAAACAAATAATCGTCCGATAATGTTACTGTATCTCCATCATGGAAAAAATGTCTCACGTCTTTATCTCCTTAAATTTCAGGGTAATTATTATACCCTTTTATAGTGAAAAATTCGATAAAATTTTGACTATAGACTCTATGATTTTTATAAGTAGAATATAATGTATCAAAACTAGTTGTTTCAGTTGAAAACAACTTTTTATTGGAAGTAAAACCTATGTTTGATTCCACATCTTGCCATAGATAAAGAAGTAATTTACTTCGAATTTTATTATTGATAATTTCTCTAGCTTCTTGTTCTTCTACTGAACTAGAAGAGTAAGATTTATCAATTAATTCACTGCTAAATTGTATGAAAAATTGACCTACTTGTTTATCTTCATTTTTTCCTAGCCCTAATTGTTTGTCAGTAATGTAATCATTCAGAACCATATAAAATGATTGCCAATTGGTTTCTATATCATTGCTTCTGTTAGCATCAATTGGAATAAACAATTTAGGATTATTAAGCTTTTTAATTCTAGAACCATGTTCATCTTTTGCTGGATCTGAAGAGATATATCTCCAATCAAACCTTCTTTTAAAGGCAGTATCCATAGGGAAAACACTTTGGTCATTAGTATTAACTGTCCCAATAATATTAAGATTGGAAGGTATTTTTATTCGGTCTCCTGGAAAAGCAATAATTTCGTTTGCAATATCTTTATTTACAATTGAATACTTACTCTCAAAGTGGATATTTCTATCTAGTAGCTGAAAAATATCCCCAAAAATTGCAGATACATTTCCTCTAGATAACTCTTCTAAGATAAGATAAACTCTTTTAGTGCTATCACTATATGCTTCAACCATAGCCTCAGTAAATACTCCTTTTTTAAAAGTATATCTTACTTTACTAGAATCGCTTGGATCTGTATAAGGAAGGAGCTGACCAATAAAATCCGAGTAAGAATACTCAGGATGTATAGTTGTTCTAAATATTTTGTGCTCACTAATTCCTTGGTTAATTAAATTATTTTCTACATGGTGACTTTTTCCAGTCCCAGGAGCTCCAAAATATATTATTTGTTCATAGTTACTCATAAGTTATCTACACCTCTATCATGTTTTTCCTAAAAAGATAATAAATCCATTATCCTAATTCCTTTTTTTCCTTCTATAGGATGATTATCGAAAAAATTTACAACTTCATGGATATCTACAGTATAGCCTTTTTTTAAACCTACTATAAAAATAGATAATATATTTAACATAAGTGGCTTTT
>NZ_JQMR01000002.1 GCF_000744825.1 Carnobacterium mobile DSM 4848 | reverse complement strand
GTTCAAAAGACAAAGTATTAAAGATAAATATAATAAGTTCGTTATAATTAACCTAACAAAGAATAGTACTGTACAGATTAAAATAACATAAATGAAATCTTGCTATGCAAGATGAAGATAATTTAAAAAGATCAACCCCGTCTGCAAGGATTTGTATCTCGACTATCGCTCGACGGATAGAACCATTGTGTATCTTAAAGCTCAAAAAAACAGCCTTTATTACCATTCTGTTCAAAAAACGTATAAATACAAAGAAAGAATAATTAAATGTCTTAAACGGAGCTTTACTTCGCTTATAGAAGGTATTTAAAGCAATTCTCTAAAAAATCACCAAAAATTAAAATGATTCAGTAACCACATTAAAGCGACCACTACAATTCCTGTTGGAACACTGGCATATAAATTGGTTAACACCGTTCTAGCGGTTAATTTTTGGTTTGTTCGCTTGATTTCAGCGTTCAACTGTTTAAAGACTTGGTCCATGGTCTCGGTTATGGTTTGGTTGATCTCGCTTAATTGTTGGTTGTTCTGGTTCATTTCGTGCTGGATCTTCTCGATCTCGGTTTTGTTTTTCGTTAAGAGGTTGCTTAAGATCTTTTTCAATTGGGTCAAGGACTCTTCGGACTGCTTTTGAGCTGTCTCGTTGAAGTTGGTCTGTGTGGTTTCTAAGTTTTTCAAGGTGCTGTTGAAGCTGTTCAGGACTGAATGGGTCACGTCTTGAATCTCCTGTAAATTGTTCTCCAGATTGGCTTTTTCCAAGCTTTTCTGTTGCAGCGTCGCTCCGCTGTAGTTCCGGATCTCGGTCAATACTTGGATCAAGTGCTGGATATCCTGCGTCAACTGCTCTTGATTCGGTGGTTGAAGGTTCATTTCTGTTTTCTGTTGGTTCAAGGTGTCTTTCAAAGCCATGGATAAGGGTCTCCTTTTCGTAGTCTTCGCCTAATTTTTTGGCGCGGACTTTTTTATTTTCATTGATATGCTGATACGTAACGGTTTTTCCTCGTTCAATCACCTGTACACCACTTTTTTCTAGTTGTTCTTTAAATTCGTCAAAAGTGCTGGCGGTTTGTTTGGTTTGGTCGATTTTTTCTCTGATTTCATCTTTCCAACTGGTTTGGCCAGGGCGTTCTAAAATACCTTTTTCTGCGGCAGTGTAGCGAATGTTGGCTTTTTCTTCTGGAACGGTTAAGCCGTGATTCAAACAAATGGCGTCATTCAATTGTTTCACTTCTTCAATCGCTGCTACTCCATGGGCTTGAAATTTCAAGCCGGTATCCATATTGACGCTATTGATTACGATATGATTGTGCACGTGGTCTTTATCGGTATGGGTGTAAATCGCCACTTGGTGACCGCCAGCGATTTTTCGGGCTAATTCGTACCCAAGTTCATTTGCTTGCTCAGGCGTGACCTCACCCGGCTTAAATGATTGAATAAGGGTATGTGCTTGGACCTTGTCGTCTTTTCCGTAGATCATACGTGTGGCTTTCATTTGAGTCTTGGCGTAATCGACGTCACAATTTAAGCCGCTTTTTACGGTTGCGCGCGGTTCAGCGTAATTAATGCAGCGTGAACAGCTGGTGCTGCGCGCTAATTTAATAGTAGCCATAGCTATTTTCCTTTCTTTTTTTCTGTTTGACCAAATAGAGCATTCAAAAATGTAAATGTTGCTGTAGTAAAGAGCGCATCGAGAAATCGTTTGCCTAAATCAATTGGATCGCCATAAACATAATCCATCATGATTCGTCCAATAAAAAATAATTATAAAAAATAATAAGAACAGTTTGAGCCATGGCAATTTGTTGTTTACGTTAACTTTTCCCATATCTGATTTAATTCCTTTCGTACCTTTTGTAGTTCAGCCGTTAGGTTGGCCGCTGCTGCCGGATCCAATTCTGTGGCATTCGTCACGCGTGCCATCTGGTTTACATTGTTGCCGATTGCTCGTAATTGCTTGGCGATTTCAATCGCACCTGGCCGATCAACTTTCGGCGTTACGAGCTTAGCCCCTTGTGCCTTGCTTTTAACAAAAGCCGGCACACTCATTTGCAAACTTTCAGCGGAGCGCTGCAACTTTTCAAATTCGGTTTCGCTCACTCGAAAGCTGATTTGTTTCGGATCTTTTCGCTTCGGTTTCCTCTCAGCAAAATTCTCCTCAAAAATCTCTCGATCGCTCATCGTCCCACCCCCTGTTTTTCTTCACGTGTGTTCAGAACCAATCGTACCACTAAAACACTTGCGGTTTCCAGTGTTACGATTGGTTTAAGGGGTTTGGCAAGCTCTATGTTTGCTAGCCACTTCGTGGCGCAAACGACCTTGTTGGGGGACGCGCTGCTCCCCCAATCCCCCTGGAAAACCCGGTCAAAACGTGGCCGTTTTGAGCCAAAAAAGAGACCTGAAATGTGTCCATTTTGGTCTTTTTTTTTGGCAAGATCAAGCCGTTTTTTTTCGTCGTTGCTGTCGAAAATTTTGCTCTTTATGCTCCTCTTTTTTCGGACCAACAACCGAAAAAAGAGGAGCATATCCAAAGAAACAGCCGCTTACTTTTAGCGGCTGTTTCTCTTTTTATTGCGTCAGAAATATTAAACTAACAATAATAAATAAAACTATAGAAATTAAAATATAAAGTATTATCCTCTATTGGATACTAAAATCTTTATTTAAGTAGCATTTTATTACTTCTTTAATATCTAAATATTCTTCTACTATAATTATATTTTTCATCTCTTTATTATACTTCGGTTTCATTTTAAAATGTACTTTATGATTTCTTTTTTCACCAGGTAAGATTAGGGCGGAATAAGTTTTTTCAAAACTTGGAGATATTTGTCCTTCATGATGCCTATAATTATATAGAAATGCTAAGTAAGATATCTGTTTATAGTCAATTCCTTTAAAATTATTATAATATTTTGCATCAAAAATATATTGTTTATTATTGCTAAAATAGTAATGATCTGGAGAAAAAGAATTATTTTCATTCCTTTCATTAGGACGAAAAACTTCTTTTTTAAACTCTACTTTATGAATATTTTTCTTAAATTCTAAACTATTGCTTGCAACATTGTAAGATTCGAAATTTACTGTAAGATATTTTTCGACCATTTTTTCCCAAACAGAACTAAAGTAGTGATTCTTTATATATATATTTCCTTGAGCGTCAAATGTACTAAAAAACTTAATCAATTCATCAATTAAGTTTAGCATTAAATCACTAAATGTATTATTTCTTATGCTATATAAACGGTCTAATACATATTTTTTGTCTTGAAAAAAATTATATTCAGGAAATTTATGACCTGTTTTTTCTAATTTTATAATCATTTGGAATTTGTCTAATGTATAATCGATACAATAGATTATGCATTCCGTTAGAAAATCTGAAAAAGGATGCTTTTTTTTGAAATAAAGTGGGATATGTATAAGGCTACCATTAGATATAAATTTCATAGAATTTTTAATAGTATAATCCCAATTTATCTTTCCACCTACATTAGCTTTATTAAATACTTTATTCGTATAGATTAATCCGTAATCTTTAAAAAAATCATACACGTAAAAGAAAGAAGCAAAAGGGTAGTTTGATTCGACTTGTTTTTCACCAATATTTTCCGAGTAGTCTTTAATCAAAACTTGTAAAATTAATTCAGTATCTTTTTCAATATCGGTGACTCTGTACTTTTTAGGGAACGATATAACGACGTCTTGGTTGTCTTGATTAATTATAATACCTACAAATTTTAAAACTTTAGATCCAGAAGAATTTAAAATCTCATTGTTCTCATTTCTATCATAGTCAATTATCCAATCTTCCTGACTAAACAAATAATCGTCCGATAATGTTACTGTATCTCCATCATGGAAAAAATGTCTCACGTCTTTATCTCCTTAAATTTCAGGGTAATTATTATACCCTTTTATAGTGAAAAATTCGATAAAATTTTGACTATAGACTCTATGATTTTTATAAGTAGAATATAATGTATCAAAACTAGTTGTTTCAGTTGAAAACAACTTTTTATTGGAAGTAAAACCTATGTTTGATTCCACATCTTGCCATAGATAAAGAAGTAATTTACTTCGAATTTTATTATTGATAATTTCTCTAGCTTCTTGTTCTTCTACTGAACTAGAAGAGTAAGATTTATCAATTAATTCACTGCTAAATTGTATGAAAAATTGACCTACTTGTTTATCTTCATTTTTTCCTAGCCCTAATTGTTTGTCAGTAATGTAATCATTCAGAACCATATAAAATGATTGCCAATTGGTTTCTATATCATTGCTTCTGTTAGCATCAATTGGAATAAACAATTTAGGATTATTAAGCTTTTTAATTCTAGAACCATGTTCATCTTTTGCTGGATCTGAAGAGATATATCTCCAATCAAACCTTCTTTTAAAGGCAGTATCCATAGGGAAAACACTTTGGTCATTAGTATTAACTGTCCCAATAATATTAAGATTGGAAGGTATTTTTATTCGGTCTCCTGGAAAAGCAATAATTTCGTTTGCAATATCTTTATTTACAATTGAATACTTACTCTCAAAGTGGATATTTCTATCTAGTAGCTGAAAAATATCCCCAAAAATTGCAGATACATTTCCTCTAGATAACTCTTCTAAGATAAGATAAACTCTTTTAGTGCTATCACTATATGCTTCAACCATAGCCTCAGTAAATACTCCTTTTTTAAAAGTATATCTTACTTTACTAGAATCGCTTGGATCTGTATAAGGAAGGAGCTGACCAATAAAATCCGAGTAAGAATACTCAGGATGTATAGTTGTTCTAAATATTTTGTGCTCACTAATTCCTTGGTTAATTAAATTATTTTCTACATGGTGACTTTTTCCAGTCCCAGGAGCTCCAAAATATATTATTTGTTCATAGTTACTCATAAGTTATCTACACCTCTATCATGTTTTTCCATAAAAGATAATAAATCCATTATCCTAATTCCTTTTTTTCCTTCTATAGGATGATTATCGAAAAAATTTACAACTTCATGGATATCTACAGTATAGCCTTTTTTTAAACCTACTATAAAAATAGATAATATATTTAACATAAGTGGCTTTTCCTGACTGCCCTTGAAAGAGTAATGACCATTATTTGAAACTATTGTTCCGCTTAGTTTATTGTCAAGTAACTTTATATATCTAGTATTAACATCAATCTCAAAATGCTCACCTACAAATTTACCGGAATCAGGAGTTAAAAAATAGTTCGTAAACCAAGAAAAATTAGTATAATCGTTGCTATATAATTCATGATTTTTATCAAAAACATCAATGGTATATATGCCAAGCTGCTCAACCTCTATCAATCGTCTTTGCATTACTTTAGACGTAATTGTTTCATTAATAATATTTAAATAATATATAGGGAGATTAGCATAGCCAAAAGATGGAGAGGATAAAAAATGAGATATATAGTCAGCTAGAGTAGGGAAAATTTGCTGAGTAGTTGTTGTATTACGTCCTTCTTGTATAGAGTTTGATAAAAGAACGTAAGCAATCATTTTTTCAGCATATAATTGATCATGAATAACATTTACAATATAACTTCTCTGCAAATAGTAATCTCTTTCATCTTCAGAAATTTTTATTCTATCAAAGATATAAGATGAATAGAGGGTCCTTTGTACACCTGGAATAATTGTTTGATTACCGTATTCTATTTTTGAAATATTCAACTTGTTATTAAATGAATTTATTTTTTTCATTATTTTTGCTTCCACAGCAGATATGATTTCATCTGGTGTACTACCTAATAAAGTTGAATCATTAATATTTAAAAATTTCTCAGGTAGCCTACTTCCATTTTGCAAAGAGTTATTTAAATTGAGTATCCGCAATATTTTTCCTCCTCATATACAAGCATTAAAATAAATAGTGGTTGTTGCTTTTTTTTAGTCATCTTTAGTCAAAATTTTTAATCAAGACTTCATATCTAGGAAATTTGATTCCTGTACGACCAATATCAACTACTTCAAAATCATGGGTATCGATCCATTCTATTAAAATATTATTCATCTTACCGCGATGTTCTAATACATTAGAGAGCATGAATTTATATCCTAAATCATTTAATTTTGAGATATATTGTAATAATTCAGTTTCTTGATTTGAATCCCAGCCGTTCATTCCTCTTTTTCCATCTATATATTCAGAATTTGTTATAAAGTAAGGAGGGTCAAAATAAAAAATAGTATCTTTTGGATACATAGTTGGATCTAAGTCTAAGTAATTACCATTAATTAATTCAAAAGAAGTGGATTTAACATTAAAATTTTTGATTCTTTGAATTGAGCCTTCATTGAATTCATTATTTCCTGTAGGTGTATTCATTTGGTGTTTACTATTAAATCTAATTATATTTTGAAAAGAATACATTTGAAGAATAAATAAGTTTAATGGAGTTTTTTTTAAGTTATTATAAATATTTCGAAAATTAATATAATTCTCTTTATTCTTTTTTTCTAAACTATATTGATTAACGGTCTCTTGTATCTCTTTTACTAAAGACACTTTATCATTAGATAAAAGCATATCTATAATATCAAAGATGAAAGGATTGAATTCATTATAAATTACTTTATCAATAGCGAAAACATTAGCCCCCACATTGAAAGCGCCACCCATCATGTCTACAAATGTTCCTACATGTTTAGGCAGTTCTTTAAAAATAGAAGGTAATAAAACATCTTTACTCCCTGAATAATTTAGAGGTGATTTAATATTACCTCTGTTTTTTCTGAAATAAATAATGTACTCTTTCAATTTATTTCCTTTTCTTTTATAACTTAAATTATTAGTTGAATATTCACGATACTCATTACTTTCTACATGAACTATATTATCAACAGCAAATTTTCTTGCTAATTCAATTATTTCTTCAATTGGAACAATTGATTGATTACTATAACTAACTAATATATGCTCAAAATCAATTTGTCGAAATAGATCTTCAAACTCATATAGAGCTAATTTATTATTAGAATATCCTGAAAATTCTCTTTTCTTCCTTCTACCAGTTATGCCAAATACTTCTGGATAGTCATACTTAGCTATTGTTTCTAGAACATGATATGAATTAACATATTGAGTTGTTGTATAGGGTGGATCGATATAGGCAATATCTCCTGAAATTTCTCTCACTAATTGATTCGTATTCTTATTGTAGACTATATTATTTTTATTAACTGACAATGTTTCTGTCATTTCTAGTGGTCTAAGAACTAATAGTTTACTAGAACGAGATTCCCAAAATTTAAAGTACGCTTGATAAGTTCCAGAAGTGTTTGAAACTTTTGTGACCGATTCTAAAAGTGAAGCTAGTAAAAATGAATATTCATTATACTCTAAAATATTATCTTTATAGAGCTCTTCCATATCAATTCTTATTCCATCAATCTTTATCGCGTTCTCTTCAGTAAAATACATTCTTTCTCCTACGGGAGAATAATTGTTATATACAAAAAAATGCACCTTGGATTTGTATTCTTTATTATTAAACCATTCAAAAGGTGAACATTGAAATTTGGTTTTGAATCTATCAAATTTTGGAATTTCATTGTTTAACAATTTTGCATCGTTTACTACTTTAGAAAAGTATAAATAATCATTTGATAAAATAGTATAATTTCCCTTAAAATAGTCTCCTACTGAACCTGCTCCTGCAAATAAATCAGCAAAAGTTTCACCTTCTATATTGTACTTATTTATAACTTCTTCAATAAACGGCAACAACTGTTGCTTATTACCTAAAAATCTCACAAATTAACCACCTTTTACTTTATTAATCAAATTTCCATTAAAAAATACTCTTTTATTATCATTATTTTTAGTTGAATCAACACCTGAAATATGGGATACAAGAAAGCAAAAGCTAGGGTAATTACCTTAGCTTTTGCTTTACAAATTCTCTATACGTTGCTTTACTTCTTCTTCACTTAATTCAATATCTCTTAAACGATGATCCATTTTCTTATATTCAATTCTTAAAATCTCTTTAATTTTTACTATTTGGTCAAAATCTTTATCGGAATATGAAGGAGCTTGTCTACCTTTTATGTAGCCATTACCGACCATTTGAATTTTAAAAACAAGGTTCTGATTTTCAAGTTCATGACCATAAGATATTTTATACTGGATGTTATTATCGTCTCCATGAATAAAAGGGTCTGCTGACATTAATGTTGTAATAACTGGGACAAACACTCGGTTTCTACTCATCTTTTAACACGCTCCTAATATTTATAACGTCCTATAAGTACACTATAAATAATATAGGCGTTTTTGTCACTAAATAAAAATTTGAATATCTTTCTCGATTTTTGTATATATTCGTGTTAATTTTTCATCGCCACCAATATAGGGTGATGAAGCAATTTCCATTTCAATTAGCATATCGTTAGGACTAATGGTTCTTTTTGTTGTGTAAAATTGATATTTTTTATTTCTTTCTTCTTCACTGTTAAACCATTCTGCCCAATTAGATCGACTGTTTCCGGCAATAGTATTATCTTTTCCATAAATTTCTATACCATATTTTTTCATCAACTTAAACTCATTTTCTTCAGTGTCAATTTGCAACTCTTCAATCAACTTATCTTTAATCACTGATGATTTTATTTTTCCGTTTTTCTATTTTTCATGTAACTCTTTAATTTAGCACTACCATAAATAATTCCAATTCCCGTTAAAGTTGTTATAGCTACACCAGCTGCAATCCCCTTTTCTAAGCCTTTTTTTTCAGAGATATTCATCAAGTAATTTACATATTTTTCTGGACCGCCATGATTGCTAGCATCTTTGCTTAATTCAGCATAATCCCAATTTTTCAAAAAAAAGCCTCCTTTTTTATATTTATAATGAGCAATATAAAATATATATATATCAATTAATACATGAAATTGCGTAAAATCGTGTATCCAGAATCCTATCCCCATAGGGTTCTTTTTTTATATCGCCCCTCAATACATGATTTCGTGGTATACTAACTGTAATCAGGTATCTGTTTTGTGAGAGGAGAGATCATTTCAATGAGTTATAACGTCCAACCCTTAAGAACCCAGCAAGAAATCAACGACTTTTTATTCTGTTTGAGGCGCAATATAAACGCCGAACGCGACGTTTTTTTATTTTTGATCGGGATTAACAGCGGTTTGCGCATGTCCGATATTGTCAAATTGAAGAAAAAAGACATTCTTTCGTCTAAAAACCCCCGAATCGTAGAACAAAAAACTGGGAAAACCCGTATTTTGTATTTAAGCAGTCTGCAAGATTTGATCCAAGAGTATACAAACGATTTGGATCCGGAGGATGATTGTTTCCGAGCACCAAAGGCGGCCATTTAGAAGTCAACACAGTCTACCAGATGTTTCAGAAGGTGGCTAAGCTCTTGGGAAGAGACGATATCGGCACGCACACGCTGCGGAAGACGTTTGGGTATCATTACTACAAGAAAACAAAAGACGTGGCCACACTCATGGAAATCTTCGGTCACAGCAGCGAAAAAATTACAAAGCGTTATATTGGAATCAATGAAGATGAAATTAGCGAGACTTTGTTGAACTTTAGATTAGGATTCTAGCTTAAATCAAAATATTGAAAGGCTTATTTCTTTGATTTTTTATTTGGTTTAGAATAGCCTAACACATTTTCTTCCAACTGTTTTCCAGGTTTAAAAATTATTCTTCGTTTGGCAGGAATAAGTATTTCCTCTCCAGTTTTTGGGTTTCTTCCTTTTCTGGCAGAGCGCTGAACAATATCAAACTTACCAAAACCGATAAACCTAAGAGATTGTTCTTTCTTTAAAGCGTCTTCTATTCCCTTTAAGACACTATTAACCATTTCCGTTGCGTCATCAATGGTTACATCCTCGTTTGCAGCAATCAACCGAACAAAATCATGCCTGTTCATTTTAATCTATCTCCTTTTCTATTGTTTATACAGTCTCTCTAACTAATAGATTTACTTTTTGAAAATCTTACTAAAAAAACCCTTCTTTTCAGTTGTTTCACGAACGTCTTCATCATTAACTAATTGATTACTAACTGAGCGAGTTAAATCTTCTGCGGTTTCATTAGATAATTGCAGCTGCAATTGTTCCATTTGTTTATTTGATTGAAGCGATAATTGTTGCTGCTGATCAAGTAGATTTTGTAGTTTATCAATTTGCTTGTCCTTATTTTCTAATTGACTGTTGAAAATCGCAATAACAGAGCGATCTTCAACAGTATCATTCTCGCTATCTTTAGCGCTATCATTAGCGCTATCAATTACGCTATCTATAATTAATTGGTTCATAGACTTATTTTTTAATTTCGCTATTTCTTTTATCTTTTCCTTCTCTTCTGTTGTAGTTCTTACAATTATTTGTACACGATTATTAGACAAAAATATTCACCGCTTTCTGATATCTTTCTAATAAAATTTATGCTATCTTGCACGCTATCTATATGCTATCTTACATGATAGCATAAAAAAAGTTGAAATTATTTGTTAATAATTTCAACTTTTTTTATTTTTAGTCTATATTTTGAATTTTTACTATTTTCAGATATTGCTCGATTGAGCGTTTAAGATATTTAACTATATTTTGCATTTGAGGTTCTGCTCCATCTTTATGGGTAGCTACATAATTAATGTGATCTTTAACACCATTCACCCCTCTTAATTTTTTTAAATCGTCATAAAGAGGATAAACTTGTTTTTGTAGATTAGCCATTTTGGGAATATCCTGCATATCTCGAAATCCTATCAACAAGTTTTCTCCTAATAACGTCGTATATTTATTCTGTATAGCCTTATTAAAAAGATCTTGCTGTTCTTGTTCCTGTTGTGCTTTATCTTTTATATATCCAGATCATTCTCTTTGTAGGGCAGAGAATTTTTACGGTTTTTTTATCAATATAAAACTGAATACCAGCAATGGAACGTCCTTTTTTCACTTTTTCATAAGTGACAGTAAAATGTGTGTATTTATTTACTTCCCTAAGCTAATTTCAATATATTTTTTTCAAAATCAAATATCCTTTCATATTCACTCACTGTATTTGTCATTCGACGTAATTCTTGAATTTCAATGTAAGGATTTTTCATTTGAATAATCTGATTTTTAGTACGTTTCATTGTGTCTTTATAAGTTTCATATTGATTGTAATTCATAGAAAACCATTTATATAGAATGATACTATATTTGCTATTTAACTCCATAAGATCAGTAATCAAATATTGGGTGAAATTGCGTTTTAAATCAATCAAATAGGGCATAATATCTTCTGTAAATTTAATTGCTACAATATCATCATAATCGTTCCATTCGCTACTGGATATAGGAGATATAATTTTAAAGTTTAATTTACCTTTTGCATTTACTTCTCGAACCTCAAAAATAGACTGTCTATGTAATGTAGTTAAAGCCTTTTTGAACCGAGCATGTTTATCGTTATCTTCTGCTTTAAAAAAAGAAAAGAGAGTTTTTTTCGATAAAAAAACTGTATTATTTTTAGGAGTATTCTCAGTATCCAAGCAAGATACTGCTAACTCAAAAAACTTTAAAGGAACTTTATCCATTTTAGCTACACTAGTCACTAAGTCATTATGTTCTACTGTTTTTTGACGATATAAATCTTCCATATGTATCACTCTATGAGACATATCATGATTCGAATTTTGCATAAAACAATCCTCCTGGCTTTTTAAGAGAAAAACTTAATTTAAATAGTAAAATTATATATATTTTTTATAATACACTAAAGACGAATAAAATAAAACTTTTTCGTTTAATGCACAGTTTTTCCTCGTTTAATGCACAGTTTTCCTCGTTTAATGCACAGTTTTCCCTCGTTGTTTAATCGCTGTAAGCACTGCTATCAAAGCTTTTTTTAATCCCAAAAGGTTCAAAGACAAAGTATTAAAGATAAATATAATAAGTTCGTTATAATTAACCTAACAAAGAATAGTACTGTACAGATTAAAATAACATAAATGAAATCTTGCTATGCAAGATGAAGATAATTTAAAAAGATCAACCCCGTCTGCAAGGATTTGTATCTCGACTATCGCTCGACGGATAGAACCATTGTGTATCTTAAAGCTCAAAAAACAGCCTTTATTACCATTCTGTTCAAAAACGTATAAATACAAAGAAAGAATAATTAAATGTCTTAAACGGAGCTTTACTTCGCTTATAGAAGGTATTTAAAGCAATTCTCTAAAAATCACCAAAAATTAAAATGATTCAGTAACCACATTAAAGCGACCACTACAATTCCTGTTGGAACACTGGCATATAAATTGGTTAACACCGTTCTAGCGGTTAATTTTTGGTTTGTTCGCTTGATTTCAGCGTTCAACTGTTTAAAGACTTGGTCCATGGTCTCGGTTATGGTTTGGTTGATCTCGCTTAATTGTTGGTTGTTCTGGTTCATTTCGTGCTGGATCTTCTCGATCTCGGTTTTGTTTTTCGTTAAGAGGTTGCTTAAGATCTTTTTCAATTGGGTCAAGGACTCTTCGGACTGCTTTTGAGCTGTCTCGTTGAAGTTGGTCTGTGTGGTTTCTAAGTTTTTCAAGGTGCTGTTGAAGCTGTTCAGGACTGAATGGGTCACGTCTTGAATCTCCTGTAAATTGTTCTCCAGATTGGCTTTTTCCAAGCTTTTCTGTTGCAGCGTCGCTCCGCTGTAGTTCCGGATCTCGGTCAATACTTGGATCAAGTGCTGGATATCCTGCGTCAACTGCTCTTGATTCGGTGGTTGAAGGTTCATTTCTGTTTTCTGTTGGTTCAAGGTGTCTTTCAAAGCCATGGATAAGGGTCTCCTTTTCGTAGTCTTCGCCTAATTTTTTGGCGCGGACTTTTTTATTTTCATTGATATGCTGATACGTAACGGTTTTTCCTCGTTCAATCACCTGTACACCACTTTTTTCTAGTTGTTCTTTAAATTCGTCAAAAGTGCTGGCGGTTTGTTTGGTTTGGTCGATTTTTTCTCTGATTTCATCTTTCCAACTGGTTTGGCCAGGGCGTTCTAAAATACCTTTTTCTGCGGCAGTGTAGCGAATGTTGGCTTTTCTTCTGGAACGGTTAAGCCGTGATTCAAACAAATGGCGTCATTCAATTGTTTCACTTCTTCAATCGCTGCTACTCCATGGGCTTGAAATTTCAAGCCGGTATCCATATTGACGCTATTGATTACGATATGATTGTGCACGTGGTCTTTATCGGTATGGGTGTAAATCGCCACTTGGTGACCGCCAGCGATTTTTCGGGCTAATTCGTACCCAAGTTCATTTTGCTTGCTCAGGCGTGACCTCACCCGGCTTAAATGATTGAATAAGGGTATGTGCTTGGACCTTGTCGTCTTTTCCGTAGATCATACGTGTGGCTTTCATTTGAGTCTTGGCGTAATCGACGTCACAATTTAAGCCGCTTTTTACGGTTGCGCGCGGTTCAGCGTAATTAATGCAGCGTGAACAGCTGGTGCTGCGCGCTAATTTAATAGTAGCCATAGCTATTTTCCTTTCTTTTTTCTGTTTGACCAAATAGAGCATTCAAAAATGTAAATGTTGCTGTAGTAAAGAGCGCATCGAGAAATCGTTTGCCTAAATCAATTGGATCGCCATAAACATAATCCATCATGATTCGTCCAATAAAAATAATTATAAAAAATAATAAGAACAGTTTGAGCCATGGCAATTTGTTGTTTACGTTAACTTTTCCCATATCTGATTTAATTCCTTTCGTACCTTTTGTAGTTCAGCCGTTAGGTTGGCCGCTGCTGCCGGATCCAATTCTGTGGCATTCGTCACGCGTGCCATCTGGTTTACATTGTTGCCGATTGCTCGTAATTGCTTGGCGATTTCAATCGCACCTGGCCGATCAACTTTCGGCGTTACGAGCTTAGCCCCTTGTGCCTTGCTTTTAACAAAAGCCGGCACACTCATTTGCAAACTTTCAGCGGAGCGCTGCAACTTTTCAAATTCGGTTTCGCTCACTCGAAAGCTGATTTGTTTCGGATCTTTTCGCTTCGGTTTCCTCTCAGCAAAATTCTCCTCAAAAATCTCTCGATCGCTCATCGTCCCACCCCCTGTTTTTCTTCACGTGTGTTCAGAACCAATCGTACCACTAAAACACTTGCGGTTTCCAGTGTTACGATTGGTTTAAGGGGTTTGGCAAGCTCTATGTTTGCTAGCCACTTCGTGGCGCAAACGACCTTGTTGGGGGACGCGCTGCTCCCCCAATCCCCCTGGAAAACCCGGTCAAAACGTGGCCGTTTTGAGCCAAAAAAGAGACCTGAAATGTGTCCATTTTGGTCTTTTTTTTTGGCAAGATCAAGCCGTTTTTTTTCGTCGTTGCTGTCGAAATTTTGCTCTTTATGCTCCTCTTTTTTCGGACCAACAACCGAAAAAAGAGGAGCATATCCAAAGAAACAGCCGCTTACTTTTAGCGGCTGTTTCTCTTTTTATTGCGTCAGAAATATTAAACTAACAATAATAAATAAAACTATAGAAATTAAAATATAAAGTATTATCCTCTATTGGATACTAAAATCTTTATTTAAGTAGCATTTTATTACTTCTTTAATATCTAAATATTCTTCTACTATAATTATATTTTTCATCTCTTTATTATACTTCGGTTCATTTTAAAATGTACTTTATGATTTCTTTTTTCACCAGGTAAGATTAGGGCGGAATAAGTTTTTTCAAAACTTGGAGATATTTGTCCTTCATGATGCCTATAATTATATAGAAATGCTAAGTAAGATATCTGTTTATAGTCAATTCCTTTAAAATTATTATAATATTTTGCATCAAAAATATATTGTTTATTATTGCTAAAATAGTAATGATCTGGAGAAAAAGAATTATTTTCATTCCTTTCATTAGGACGAAAAACTTCTTTTTTAAACTCTACTTTATGAATATTTTTCTTAAATTCTAAACTATTGCTTGCAACATTGTAAGATTCGAAATTTACTGTAAGATATTTTTCGACCATTTTTTTCCCAAACAGAACTAAAGTAGTGATTCTTTATATATATATTTCCTTGAGCGTCAAATGTACTAAAAACTTAATCAATTCATCAATTAAGTTTAGCATTAAATCACTAAATGTATTATTTCTTATGCTATATAAACGGTCTAATACATATTTTTTGTCTTGAAAAAATTATATTCAGGAAATTTATGACCTGTTTTTTCTAATTTTATAATCATTTGGAATTTGTCTAATGTATAATCGATACAATAGATTATGCATTCCGTTAGAAAATCTGAAAAAGGATGCTTTTTTTTGAAATAAAGTGGGATATGTATAAGGCTACCATTAGATATAAATTTCATAGAATTTTTAATAGTATAATCCCAATTTATCTTTCCACCTACATTAGCTTTATTAAATACTTATTCGTATAGATTAATCCGTAATCTTTAAAAAAATCATACACGTAAAAGAAAGAAGCAAAAGGGTAGTTTGATTCGACTTGTTTTTCACCAATATTTTCCGAGTAGTCTTTAATCAAAACTTGTAAATTAATTCAGTATCTTTTTCAATATCGGTGACTCTGTACTTTTTAGGGAACGATATAACGACGTCTTGGTTGTCTTGATTACATTATAATACCTACAAATTTTAAACTTTAGATCCAGAAGAATTTAAAATCTCATTGTTCTCATTTCTATCATAGTCAATTATCCAATCTTCCTGACTAAACAAATAATCGTCCGATAATGTTACTGTATCTCCATCATGGAAAAAATGTCTCACGTCTTTATCTCCTTAAATTTCAGGGTAATTATTATACCCTTTTATAGTGAAAATTCGATAAAATTTTGACTATAGACTCTATGATTTTATAAGTAGAATATAATGTATCAAAACTAGTTGTTTCAGTTGAAAACAACTTTTTATTGGAAGTAAAACCTATGTTTGATTCCACATCTTGCCATAGATAAAGAAGTAATTTACTTCGAATTTTATTATTTTGATAATTTCTCTAGCTTCTTGTTCTTCTACTGAACTAGAAGAGTAAGATTTATCAATTAATTCACTGCTAAATTGTATGAAAAATTGACCTACTTGTTTATCTTCATTTTTTCCTAGCCCTAATTGTTTGTCAGTAATGTAATCATTCAGAACCATATAAAATGATTGCCAATTGGTTTCTATATCATTGCTTCTGTTAGCATCAATTGGAATAAACAATTTAGGATTATTAAGCTTTTTAATTCTAGAACCATGTTCATCTTTTGCTGGATCTGAAGAGATATATCTCCAATCAAACCTTCTTTTAAAGGCAGTATCCATAGGGAAAACACTTTGGTCATTAGTATTAACTGTCCCAATAATATTAAGATTGGAAGGTATTTTTATTCGGTCTCCTGGAAAAGCAATAATTTCGTTTGCAATATCTTTATTTACAATTGAATACTTACTCTCAAAGTGGATATTTCTATCTAGTAGCTGAAAAATATCCCCAAAAATTGCAGATACATTTCCTCTAGATAACTCTTCTAAGATAAGATAAACTCTTTTAGTGCTATCACTATATGCTTCAACCATAGCCTCAGTAAATACTCCTTTTTTAAAAGTATATCTTACTTTACTAGAATCGCTTGGATCTGTATAAGGAAGGAGCTGACCAATAAAATCCGAGTAAGAATACTCAGGATGTATAGTTGTTCTAAATATTTTGTGCTCACTAATTCCTTGGTTAATTAAATTATTTTCTACATGGTGACTTTTCCAGTCCCAGGAGCTCCAAAATATATTATTTGTTCATAGTTACTCATAAGTTATCTACACCTCTATCATGTTTTTCCATAAAAAGATAATAAATCCATTATCCTAATTCCTTTTTTTCCTTCTATAGGATGATTATCGAAAAAATTTACAACTTCATGGATATCTACAGTATAGCCTTTTTTTTAAACCTACTATAAAAATAGATAATATATTTAACATAAGTGGCTTTTCCTGACTGCCCTTGAAAGAGTAATGACCATTATTTGAAACTATTGTTCCGCTTAGTTTATTGTCAAGTAACTTTATATATCTAGTATTAACATCAATCTCAAAATGCTCACCTACAAATTTACCGGAATCAGGAGTTAAAAAATTAGTTCGTAACCAAGAAAATTAGTATAATCGTTGCTATATAATTCATGATTTTTATCAAAAACATCAATGGTAATATATGCCAAGCTGCTCAACCTCTATCAATCGTCTTTGCATTACTTTAGACGTAATTGTTTCATTAATAATATTTAAATAATATATAGGGAGATTAGCATAGCCAAAAGATGGAGAGGATAAAAAATGAGATATATAGTCAGCTAGAGTAGGGAAAATTTGCTGAGTAGTTGTTGTATTACGTCCTTCTTGTATAGAGTTTGATAAAAGAACGTAAGCAATCATTTTTTCAGCATATAATTGATCATGAATAACATTTACAATATAACTTCTCTGCAAATAGTAATCTCTTTCATCTTCAGAAATTTTTATTCTATCAAAGATATAAGATGAATAGAGGGTCCTTTGTACACCTGGAATAATTGTTTGATTACCGTATTCTATTTTTGAAATATTCAACTTGTTATTAAATGAATTTATTTTTTTCATTATTTTTGCTTCCACAGCAGATATGATTTCATCTGGTGTACTACCTAATAAAGTTGAATCATTAATATTTAAAAATTTCTCAGGTAGCCTACTTCCATTTTGCAAAGAGTTATTTAAATTGAGTATCCGCAATATTTTTCCTCCTCATATACAAGCATTAAAATAAATAGTGGTTGTTGCTTTTTTTTAGTCATCTTTAGTCAAAATTTTTAATCAAGACTTCATATCTAGGAAATTTGATTCCTGTACGACCAATATCAACTACTTCAAAATCATGGGTATCGATCCATTCTATTAAAATATTATTCATCTTACCGCGATGTTCTAATACATTAGAGAGCATGAATTTATATCCTAAATCATTTAATTTTGAGATATATTGTAATAATTCAGTTTCTTGATTTGAATCCCAGCCGTTCATTCCTCTTTTTCCATCTATATATTCAGAATTTGTTATAAAGTAAGGAGGGTCAAAATAAAAAATAGTATCTTTTGGATACATAGTTGGATCTAAGTCTAAGTAATTACCATTAATTAATTCAAAAGAAGTGGATTTAACATTAAAATTTTTGATTCTTTGAATTGAGCCTTCATTGAATTCATTATTTCCTGTAGGTGTATTCATTTGGTGTTTACTATTAAATCTAATTATATTTTGAAAAGAATACATTTGAAGAATAAATAAGTTTAATGGAGTTTTTTTTAAGTTATTATAAATATTTCGAAAATTAATATAATTCTCTTTATTCTTTTTTTCTAAACTATATTGATTAACGGTCTCTTGTATCTCTTTTACTAAAGACACTTTATCATTAGATAAAAGCATATCTATAATATCAAAGATGAAAGGATTGAATTCATTATAAATTACTTTATCAATAGCGAAAACATTAGCCCCCACATTGAAAGCGCCACCCATCATGTCTACAAATGTTCCTACATGTTTAGGCAGTTCTTTAAAAATAGAAGGTAATAAAACATCTTTACTCCCTGAATAATTTAGAGGTGATTTAATATTACCTCTGTTTTTTCTGAAATAAATAATGTACTCTTTCAATTTATTTCCTTTTCTTTTATAACTTAAATTATTAGTTGAATATTCACGATACTCATTACTTTCTACATGAACTATATTATCAACAGCAAATTTTCTTGCTAATTCAATTATTTCTTCAATTGGAACAATTGATTGATTACTATAACTAACTAATATATGCTCAAAATCAATTTGTCGAAATAGATCTTCAAACTCATATAGAGCTAATTTATTATTAGAATATCCTGAAAATTCTCTTTTCTTCCTTCTACCAGTTATGCCAAATACTTCTGGATAGTCATACTTAGCTATTGTTTCTAGAACATGATATGAATTAACATATTGAGTTGTTGTATAGGGTGGATCGATATAGGCAATATCTCCTGAAATTTCTCTCACTAATTGATTCGTATTCTTATTGTAGACTATATTATTTTTATTAACTGACAATGTTTCTGTCATTTCTAGTGGTCTAAGAACTAATAGTTTACTAGAACGAGATTCCCAAAATTTAAAGTACGCTTGATAAGTTCCAGAAGTGTTTGAAACTTTTGTGACCGATTCTAAAAGTGAAGCTAGTAAAAATGAATATTCATTATACTCTAAAATATTATCTTTATAGAGCTCTTCCATATCAATTCTTATTCCATCAATCTTTATCGCGTTCTCTTCAGTAAAATACATTCTTTCTCCTACGGGAGAATAATTGTTATATACAAAAAAATGCAACCTTGGATTTGTATTCTTTATTATTAAACCATTCAAAAGGTGAACATTGAAATTTGGTTTTGAATCTATCAAATTTTGGAATTTCATTGGTTTAACAATTTTGCATCGTTTACTACTTTAGAAAAGTATAAATAATCATTTGATAAAATAGTATAATTTCCCTTAAAATAGTCTCCTACTGAACCTGCTCCTGCAAATAAATCAGCAAAAGTTTCACCTTCTATATTGTACTTATTTATAACTTCTTCAATAAACGGCAACAACTGTTGCTTATTACCTAAAAATCTCACAAATTAACCACCTTTACTTTATTAATCAAATTTCCATTAAAAAATACTCTTTTATTATCATTATTTTTAGTGAATCAACACCTGAAATATGGGATACAAGAAAGCAAAAGCTAGGGTAATTACCTTAGCTTTTGCTTTACAAATTCTCTATACGTTGCTTTACTTCTTCTTCACTTAATTCAATATCTCTTAAACGATGATCCATTTCTTATATTCAATTCTTAAAATCTCTTTAATTTTTACTATTTGGTCAAAATCTTATCGGAATATGAAGGAGCTTGTCTACCTTTTATGTAGCCATTACCGACCATTTGAATTTTAAAAACAAGGTTCTGATTTCAAGTTCATGACCATAAGATATTTTATACTGGATGTTATTATCGTCTCCATGAATAAAAGGGTCTGCTGACATTAATGTTGTAATAACTGGGACAAACACTCGGTTTCTACTCATCTTTTAACACGCTCCTAATATTATAACGTACTATAATAACACTATAAATAATATAGGCGTTTTGTCAACTAAATAAAAATTGAATATCTTTCTCGATTTTGTATATATTCTGTTAATTTTTCATCGCCACCAATATAGGGTGATGAAGCAATTTCCATTTCAATTAGCATATCGTTAGGACTAATGGTTCTTTTTGTTGTGTAAAATTGATATTTTTTATTTCTTTCTTCTTCACTGTTAAACCATTCTGCCCAATTAGATCGACTGTTTCCGGCAATAGTATTATCTTTTCTATAAATTTCTATACCATATTTTTTCATCAACTTAAACTCATTTTCTTCAGTGTCAATTTGCAACTCTTCAATCAACTTATCTTTAATCACTGATGATTTATTTTTTCGTTTTTCTATTTTTCATGTAACTCTTTAATTTAGCACTACCATAAATAATTCCAATTCCCGTTAAAGTTGTTATAGCTACACCAGCTGCAATCCCCTTTTCTAAGCCTTTTTTTTCAGAGATATTCATCAAGTAATTTACATATTTTTCTGGACCGCCATGATTGCTAGCATCTTTGCTTAATTCAGCATAATCCCAATTTTTCAAAAAAAAGCCTCCTTTTTTATATTTAATAATGAGCAATATAAATATATATATATCAATTAATACATGAAATTGCGTAAAATCGTGTATCCAGAATCCTATCCCCATAGGGTTCTTTTTTTATATCGCCCCTCAATACATGATTTCGTGGTATACTAACTGTAATCAGGTATCTGTTTTGTGAGAGGAGAGATCATTTCAATGAGTTATAACGTCCAACCCTTAAGAACCCAGCAAGAAATCAACGACTTTTTATTCTGTTTGAGGCGCAATATAAACGCCGAACGCGACGTTTTTTTATTTTTGATCGGGATTAACAGCGGTTTGCGCATGTCCGATATTGTCAAATTGAAGAAAAAAGACATTCTTTCGTCTAAAAACCCCCGAATCGTAGAACAAAAAACTGGGAAAACCCGTATT
>NZ_JQMR01000001.1:1472500-1592500 GCF_000744825.1 Carnobacterium mobile DSM 4848 | reverse complement strand
AGCGTTCTAAGGGCGTCGAAGCTGGACCGTGAGGACTGGTGGAGCGCTTAGAAGTGAGAATGCCGGTATGAGTAGCGAAAGACGGGTGAGAATCCCGTCCACCGAATGACTAAGGTTTCCTGGGGAAGGCTCGTCCTCCCAGGGTTAGTCGGGACCTAAGTCGAGGCCGATAGGCGTAGACGATGGACAACAGGTTGAGATTCCTGTACCAGTTCGTTTTGTTTGAACGATGGAGGGACACAGTAGGCTAAGGAATACGTGCTGTTGGATATGCACGTCCAAGCAATAAGTCTGGGAATGAGTCAAATGCTTATTCCCTTAAGGACAAGTTGTGATGGGGAGGGAAATCAAGTACCGAAGTTCCTGATGTCACACTGTCAAGAAAAGCTTCTAGTGAGAAACGATCTGCCCGTACCGCAAACCGACACAGGTAGTCGAGGAGAGAATCCTAAGGTGTGCGAGAGAACTCTCGTTAAGGAACTCGGCAAAATGACCCCGTAACTTCGGGAGAAGGGGTGCTGACCATTTGGTCAGCCGCAGTGAATAGGCCCAAGCAACTGTTTATCAAAAACACAGGTCTCTGCTAAATCGAAAGATGACGTATAGGGGCTGACGCCTGCCCGGTGCTGGAAGGTTAAGAGGATGGGTTAGCCGTAAGGCGAAGCTCAGAATTGAAGCCCCAGTAAACGGCGGCCGTAACTATAACGGTCCTAAGGTAGCGAAATTCCTTGTCGGGTAAGTTCCGACCCGCACGAAAGGCGTAATGATTTGGGCACTGTCTCAACGAGAGACTCGGTGAAATTATAGTACCTGTGAAGATGCAGGTTACCCGCGACAGGACGGAAAGACCCCATGGAGCTTTACTGCAGTTTGATATTGAGTGTTTGTACAGCTTGTACAGGATAGGTAGGAGCCAATGAAGCCAGGACGCTAGTCTTGGTGGAGGCAATGGTGGGATACTACCCTTGCTGTATGACCACTCTAACCCTCAGCCATGATCTGGCTGGGAGACAGTGTCTGACGGGCAGTTTGACTGGGGCGGTCGCCTCCTAAAGTGTAACGGAGGCGCCCAAAGGTTCCCTCAGAATGGTTGGAAATCATTCGTAGAGTGTAAAGGCAGAAGGGAGCTTGACTGCGAGACCTACAAGTCGAGCAGGGACGAAAGTCGGGCTTAGTGATCCGGTGGTTCCGCATGGAAGGGCCATCGCTCAACGGATAAAAGCTACCCTGGGGATAACAGGCTTATCTCCCCCAAGAGTCCACATCGACGGGGAGGTTTGGCACCTCGATGTCGGCTCATCGCATCCTGGGGCTGTAGTCGGTCCCAAGGGTTGGGCTGTTCGCCCATTAAAGCGGTACGCGAGCTGGGTTCAGAACGTCGTGAGACAGTTCGGTCCCTATCCGTCGCGGGCGCAGGAAATTTGAGAGGAGCTGTCCTTAGTACGAGAGGACCGGGATGGACACACCGCTGGTGTACCAGTTGTTCTGCCAAGGGCATTGCTGGGTAGCTATGTGTGGACGGGATAAACGCTGAAAGCATCTAAGCGTGAAGCCCCCCTCAAGATGAGATTTCCCATCACGTAAGTGAGTAAGACCCCTGAGAGATGATCAGGTAGATAGGTTGGAAGTGGAAGTACAGCGATGTATGGAGCGGACCAATACTAATCGGTCGAGGACTTAACCAATTTTTTAAACGGTGAACGAACGGTTTTAAACCAACTTTACAGTAAACAATACCCAGTTTTGAGAGAACAACGTTCTCTTATATGCAAGATGTGCGGTGGCAATGGCAAGAAGGTCACACCTGTTCCCATGCCGAACACAGCAGTTAAGCTTCTTAGCGCCGATGGTAGTGAAGGGTTTCCCTTTGTGAGAGTAGGACGCTGCCGCGCAAATCAAAAAAGGTATCATCTGCGGATGGTATCTTTTTTTGTCGTTCAAAAAGTTATTTTGTTGCTTAGCTTGATTTAAAAAATGATAATGAAATTATCATGGAGTGCATCACTGTCTCAATTGTTTTGCCTACCTTAAGTACTAAAAAAAAGAGTTTTAAGTCACGTAAACATTTTTTGTGTGACTTAAGTGATAGAACTTTCTATACTTAGGGTAAGCAAACTAATATTTAGAGAGAATTTCTTCATGAAGAGGATCAAGTACAAATGACGAAGTAGTTAAACTGCGAAAATAACGATAAAAGGAGGGATAGTTTGGGCTATTATCATCTAGTTACAAGAAAACCAATATATAAAGGGCAAAAAATAAATTTTGGAAGTCATCACAAAAATCGATTATATTATTTCTTTTTAGAGAATGGGTTTAGTGACCTCAAAGAAAGAACTCTTGATCAAGCAATTAGTGAGCTGGATTCTAAGCTAGAAGAAAATGAAATAGAATTTTTGAAAAATGCTTTTGATCATTCTTCTAAAGCTGTTAGAGAAGTGATTACTGAAATGGTTCGACTGGAACATTTTCCAGAACTGCCATCAAGATTTGAATGTTTATACGGAACGGAAGATTTGAATAGTTTAGCTCAATGGCAAAAGATATTTAGCTCTTATAATAGAGAAGTCGTACAAATCGTTAACCTTGAAACAAACGGGAAAATTTTTAAAGGCAATGCTGCTTTATTGCCTTCAATAGAAAATAAATCGTTTCTTGAAAAAATTGAACAAGCAAAAATATATTGGTCTTCACCCTCAGAAAATATCTTATCAGAAGTGTTGATCGGCGGAGAAATAACGGTAACAGAAATCATTGAAGACTATCAATAAGGGGCCTTTGCACTCCAAGTATCTGTAAATCCAATTGTTGGAATAAGGCATAAAAAATTTTTGCTAAGTTCTGATTATGTTAAACAGTAGGTTAGATAACAATTCAATTTTTCAGCTGCAGTGCTTTTTTTACGAATTTAAGCTGTTCAGCTAAAGGTAAAGTCCCGTCAATAATCAAATCGGCATCTTCACTAACAAAATATTCATGATCTATAAAAATTTGTCGAGCAGAATCTAAATATATTTTTGCCCAATTTGTGATTTCTTCAGTGGATTTATTGTAATAGTCTCTAACTATCTGTCTCGCGAAAATTATATCTAAGGAAGTTTTTTACATATACGGTTTTAGTAATGTAGGGTTCTAACATCGTATGCTTATATCCAAAAGGAAAATCTATAAAAATAAATGAAAACGTGTCTTTAGCTGACAAAAAATCTTTCATTAAAGGACTGAGATCATATTGATTTACAGCTTCTTGGACGGGTGTTTCGATTGGCGGAGCTGAAGGAAATGCATCAATACTATAATTATCAAAAGAAATGACTTTGCTGTCTATAAATTCTTTGTGCAACTCGTTGATTAAAGTCGTTTTTCCTCCTGCAGTAACCCCGCTAATCACGATTACAATGCTTTTTGTCAATTTTATTCCCCCAATCTTTATTTGCGCTATACTAGCCATACTAATAGATCATCTAAGTTTTTTAGACAGATAGATGCATAAGTCATCGTTGTTCATACAAACTTCTCCATTATCTATATTTTTGTTTTCAAACCAAACTCCCGATCCATCAGGTAGATACCCTCGCTTTGCATAAATAGGCTGTGCTGCACCATATCCAGAATGTAAGCCAACTCCTAAAGTAACAATAGTCGAAAATTGCACGGCTTTGTTTTCTGCCACATCTAGTAAAGAGTTTCCAATTCCTTTTTCTCGATACTGTTCAAAAACATTAAAATCAGTAATTTCAGGTAGTTCACTTTCTTGGAAAGGTCCATGCTTTACTTTTTTTGCTACTGTTACGTACCCAGCAATATCCTCGTCTAACTCAGCTACAAAAACATATCTGATTTTGTTTTGTTGATCTAACCAATATCTTTCTAATACTTCATGCCTGCCATCCCAACCTTGTTTCAGAAAAGCGTTAGCAATTTTGGAAATATCTTCCTTTTTCATTAACCTAGTTTTCATCCTTTCAACTTTCCCTTAAATAATGACTCCTAATAAACTACATAATAGTTTTCGTTAAAATGATTTCATACGCTTCTTTAGGAGGGAAAAAGCCTCCAACAGTTTTAAATCCAAGTTTATGGTATACATGTTGAGCATATTCTTCGCTAGCGGTAGAAGTCATCAGCTCACTAAATCTATGTAATTTCATGTTTTCTTCAAAAAAATCTATTAAAGCCGTTCCATATTTTTTATTTCTAAATGGTTCCAAGATATACAGCATATCAATAAAAGGAATGGACTCCCAGAAGTAACTGAATCTTAACCAGCCAATGCATTCGTCTTCTTCAATGATCAGCACTCTTTCTTCTTTAATAGCAGAGTCTAATCTATGAGGATCTATGTGTTTGTCTTTGCTCAATAAACAATAATAATCATTGGAATCAGCAAAACGGATCTTTGTATTTCTTTTTCTTAATGATTTCAAATACTTAATCTTTTCAAAGTCTTTGTTATTGTTTTTATCATTCCGATAACTGTCTTTAGAAGACGCTGTATAGATTTTTAAGAATTGCTCAGCTGTTGGAACATAAAATACTGCTTTCTCTATTATTTCACTCCTCAACTCTTTAATCTCAGTACTTGCATACTCCGGTAAAGTATCCATAACACCATATTGAATCGTAAACCTTCCATCGCTAAATTCATGTTCGTGTAAATCGATCAGTTGATATCCGAGTTGAGTCATAATTTTTATAATAGCAGCCCAATTAAATATCCTATCTTCATCTGCTGCTTCCCATCCCCTAGTGTCACCCGGAATATGGATATCGATATCTTGAGCATCCCAGTTTTTTCTAGTGACAAACTCTAAACCTAAAGATCCCATTAATAAGGGAGTGATCCCATAGTTGTTTAGTGCTCTTGAGATTTTTAAAAACTCCGAAAACTTATTTTGATTCATTAGAGTTGCTCCTAATCAGCGTTATTTTATATCGTGCTTGGTATAAACAGTTTACACTATCGGGAGATAGAATGAACAGAGAGACTTAGCGCTATATCTTTATATAGTACATTTTGTTTTAGAGGATAAGTATTTTTGAAATTCAGCTCGTTTCTTCTGATAAACCTAATTAAAAGGATAGGAAAGGCAAAATAGTTAATGAAGAAGTAAAAACTATTTAATTTAATTACATGATAGACAAAATAGTAACAAACAATCAAAAAGCATCATCTTATTGGTCAATCATTTAAAAGAAGGGAAAGACATCTGCACAGATAATAGTCCGATTCTTGTATAAAAGCATTTTTTTATTTGGCGAATAATTATAAGGTGAGTTAGTAAAATTGAAGAAAACGCAATCATATGGTAGTATATAAGTTAGTTATTTAGAGAAAATTTATTATGTTTATACAAAAAAACAGCATAAATATGTAGTGGTTCAAAGATGAAGTTAGGAAAAAGAACGAATATTTTCAGAAGAAACGCTTCAAAAAAATACAAATATAGTAAAAAAACGGAAATTCAGATGAACTTTTATCTAATAGTTCATCTTTAAGTAAAAAATAATATTAGATTGAAAAAGGTGTTGACGAAAACTCGAGAAGCTGTTATATTAGTAGATGTCGCAGCGATACATCGCAGCAACGAAAAATAAAAGTTTCAAAAAAGTTGTTGACAAGCAGTACAGCTTCTGGTAATATTTAGAAGTTGTCAAAACGACAATACAAACACATTAGACCTTTGAAAACTGAACAAAGCAAAAACGAAATAACTGTGTAAGGTGGTTTAACAACGGTTAAACCAAAAGTAACAAAGTGAATAATTATTCGCTAGCAAGTCAAAAGAGCTTCAAACAGCATAATCGGTTGGAACCTTTCGAGGCAACAACTACTTTTATGAGAGTTTGATCCTGGCTCAGGACGAACGCTGGCGGCATGCCTAATACATGCAAGTCGAACGCTTTGATTCTACCGGGTGCTTGCACCCACCAGAATCAAAGAGTGGCGGACGGGTGAGTAACACGTGGGTAACCTGCCCATAAGTGGGGGATAACATTCGGAAACGGATGCTAATACCGCATAACTCCAACCACCTCCTGGTGGATGGATAAAAGACGGTTTCGGCTGTCGCTTATGGATGGACCCGCGGCGTATTAGCTAGTTGGTGAGGTAATGGCTCACCAAGGCAATGATACGTAGCCGACCTGAGAGGGTGATCGGCCACACTGGGACTGAGACACGGCCCAGACTCCTACGGGAGGCAGCAGTAGGGAATCTTCCGCAATGGACGAAAGTCTGACGGAGCAATGCCGCGTGAGTGAAGAAGGTTTTCGGATCGTAAAACTCTGTTGTTAGAGAAGAACAAGGATGAGCGTAACTACTCATCCCCTGACGGTATCTAACCAGAAAGCCATGGCTAACTACGTGCCAGCAGCCGCGGTAATACGTAGATGGCAAGCGTTGTCCGGATTTATTGGGCGTAAAGCGAGCGCAGGCGGTTCTTTAAGTCTGATGTGAAAGCCCCCAGCTCAACTGGGGAAGGTCATTGGAAACTGGGGAACTTGAGTGCAGAAGAGGAGAGTGGAATTCCACGTGTAGCGGTGAAATGCGTAGATATGTGGAGGAACACCAGTGGCGAAGGCGACTCTCTGGTCTGTAACTGACGCTGAGGCTCGAAAGCGTGGGGAGCAAACAGGATTAGATACCCTGGTAGTCCACGCCGTAAACGATGAGTGCTAAGTGTTGGAGGGTTTCCGCCCTTCAGTGCTGCAGTTAACGCATTAAGCACTCCGCCTGGGGAGTACGGCCGCAAGGCTGAAACTCAAAGGAATTGACGGGGACCCGCACAAGCGGTGGAGCATGTGGTTTAATTCGAAGCAACGCGAAGAACCTTACCAGGTCTTGACATCCTTTGACCACTCTAGAGATAGAGCTTTCCCTTCGGGGACAAAGTGACAGGTGGTGCATGGTTGTCGTCAGCTCGTGTCGTGAGATGTTGGGTTAAGTCCCGCAACGAGCGCAACCCTTATTACTAGTTGCCAGCATTCAGTTGGGCACTCTAGTGAGACTGCCGGTGATAAACCGGAGGAAGGTGGGGATGACGTCAAATCATCATGCCCCTTATGACCTGGGCTACACACGTGCTACAATGGATGGTACAACGAGTCGCAAGACCGCGAGGTCAAGCTAATCTCTTAAAGCCATTCTCAGTTCGGATTGCAGGCTGCAACTCGCCTGCATGAAGCCGGAATCGCTAGTAATCGCGGATCAGAACGCCGCGGTGAATACGTTCCCGGGTCTTGTACACACCGCCCGTCACACCACGAGAGTTTGTAACACCCGAAGTCGGTGAGGTAACCCTTTTGGGAGCCAGCCGCCTAAGGTGGGATAGATAATTGGGGTGAAGTCGTAACAAGGTAGCCGTATCGGAAGGTGCGGCTGGATCACCTCCTTTCTAAGGATTTTAACGGAACCTACACAGTCGTTCTTTCTTTGTTCAGTTTTGAGAGGTCTAATCTTCTCAAATCAATAAATACCTTTGAAGTGCCTAATATGTTGGGCCTATAGCTCAGCTGGTTAGAGCGCACGCCTGATAAGCGTGAGGTCGATGGTTCGAGTCCATTTAGGCCCACTCATTTAATTGCACAAAAAAGGAAATTATTTTATTGGGGCCTTAGCTCAGCTGGGAGAGCGCCTGCCTTGCACGCAGGAGGTCAGCGGTTCGATCCCGCTAGGCTCCATTGCGAAGTTATTCGCAATTTTTTGTTCTTTGAAAACTGGATATTGTTTAATTGTAAAAATTGTAAGAAACCGAGAAACACACCGCGTTTGTAAGAGTTTGAAACGAATCCTTATCTTTTATAAGATGAGAAGATTCCTATTAACAACAACCATAGGTTAAGTTAATAAGGGCGCACGGTGGATGCCTTGGCACTAGGAGCCGAAGAAGGACGGGACTAACGCCGATATGCTTTGGGGAGCTGTAAGTAAGCTGTGATCCAGAGATTTCCGAATGGGGAAACCCAACACCCTTTATCGGGTGTTACTGTTGACTGAATACATAGGTCAACAGAGGTAGACGCAGAGAACTGAAACATCTAAGTACCTGCAGGAAGAGAAAGAAAATTCGATTCCCTGAGTAGCGGCGAGCGAAACGGGAAAAGCCCAAACCAGAAAGCTTGCTTTCTGGGGTTGTAGGACTGAACACATAGAGTCATAAATGAATGAAGTAAGAGAAGCGACCTGGAAAGGTCTGCCAAAGAGGGTAAAAGCCCCGTATCTGAAACTTCGTTCACTCTGATCAGTATCCTGAGTACGGCGGAACACGAGAAATTCCGTCGGAATCCGGGAGGACCATCTCCCAAGGCTAAATACTCCCTAGTGACCGATAGTGAACCAGTACCGTGAGGGAAAGGTGAAAAGAACCCCGGAAGGGGAGTGAAACAGCACCTGAAACCGTGTGCTTACAAGTAGTTAGAGCCCGTTAATGGGTGATAGCGTGCCTTTTGTAGAATGAACCGGCGAGTTACGATCCCATGCGAGGTTAAGTTGATGAGACGGAGCCGCAGCGAAAGCGAGTCTGAATAGGGCGAATGAGTATGTGGTCGTAGACCCGAAACCAAGTGATCTACCCATGTCCAGGTTGAAGGTGCGGTAATACGCACTGGAGGACCGAACCCACGTATGTTGAAAAATGCGGGGATGAGGTGTGGGTAGCGGAGAAATTCCAATCGAACTTGGAGATAGCTGGTTCTCTCCGAAATAGCTTTAGGGCTAGCCTCGGAATTAGAATCATGGAGGTAGAGCAACTGTTTGGACTAGGGGCCCTTCTCGGGTTACCGAATTCAGATAAACTCCGAATGCCATTGATTTATATCCGGGAGTCAGACTACGAGTGATAAGATCCGTAGTCGAGAGGGAAACAGCCCAGACCACCAGCTAAGGTCCCAAAGTTTCTGTTAAGTGGAAAAGGATGTGGGGTTGCTTAGACAACTAGGATGTTGGCTCAGAAGCAGCCATCATTTAAAGAGTGCGTAATAGCTCACTAGTCGAGTGACCCTGCGCCGAAAATTTACCGGGGCTAAACAGAACACCGAAGCTGTGGATAGAACCTTTTGGTTCTATGGTAGGAGAGCGTTCTAAGGGCGTCGAAGCTGGACCGTGAGGACTGGTGGAGCGCTTAGAAGTGAGAATGCCGGTATGAGTAGCGAAAGACGGGTGAGAATCCCGTCCACCGAATGACTAAGGTTTCCTGGGGAAGGCTCGTCCTCCCAGGGTTAGTCGGGACCTAAGTCGAGGCCGATAGGCGTAGACGATGGACAACAGGTTGAGATTCCTGTACCAGTTCGTTTTGTTTGAACGATGGAGGGACACAGTAGGCTAAGGAATACGTGCTGTTGGATATGCACGTCCAAGCAATAAGTCTGGGAATGAGTCAAATGCTTATTCCCTTAAGGACAAGTTGTGATGGGGAGGGAAATCAAGTACCGAAGTTCCTGATGTCACACTGTCAAGAAAAGCTTCTAGTGAGAAACGATCTGCCCGTACCGCAAACCGACACAGGTAGTCGAGGAGAGAATCCTAAGGTGTGCGAGAGAACTCTCGTTAAGGAACTCGGCAAAATGACCCCGTAACTTCGGGAGAAGGGGTGCTGACCATTTGGTCAGCCGCAGTGAATAGGCCCAAGCAACTGTTTATCAAAAACACAGGTCTCTGCTAAATCGAAAGATGACGTATAGGGGCTGACGCCTGCCCGGTGCTGGAAGGTTAAGAGGATGGGTTAGCCGTAAGGCGAAGCTCAGAATTGAAGCCCCAGTAAACGGCGGCCGTAACTATAACGGTCCTAAGGTAGCGAAATTCCTTGTCGGGTAAGTTCCGACCCGCACGAAAGGCGTAATGATTTGGGCACTGTCTCAACGAGAGACTCGGTGAAATTATAGTACCTGTGAAGATGCAGGTTACCCGCGACAGGACGGAAAGACCCCATGGAGCTTTACTGCAGTTTGATATTGAGTGTTTGTACAGCTTGTACAGGATAGGTAGGAGCCAATGAAGCCAGGACGCTAGTCTTGGTGGAGGCAATGGTGGGATACTACCCTTGCTGTATGACCACTCTAACCCTCAGCCATGATCTGGCTGGGAGACAGTGTCTGACGGGCAGTTTGACTGGGGCGGTCGCCTCCTAAAGTGTAACGGAGGCGCCCAAAGGTTCCCTCAGAATGGTTGGAAATCATTCGTAGAGTGTAAAGGCAGAAGGGAGCTTGACTGCGAGACCTACAAGTCGAGCAGGGACGAAAGTCGGGCTTAGTGATCCGGTGGTTCCGCATGGAAGGGCCATCGCTCAACGGATAAAAGCTACCCTGGGGATAACAGGCTTATCTCCCCCAAGAGTCCACATCGACGGGGAGGTTTGGCACCTCGATGTCGGCTCATCGCATCCTGGGGCTGTAGTCGGTCCCAAGGGTTGGGCTGTTCGCCCATTAAAGCGGTACGCGAGCTGGGTTCAGAACGTCGTGAGACAGTTCGGTCCCTATCCGTCGCGGGCGCAGGAAATTTGAGAGGAGCTGTCCTTAGTACGAGAGGACCGGGATGGACACACCGCTGGTGTACCAGTTGTTCTGCCAAGGGCATTGCTGGGTAGCTATGTGTGGACGGGATAAACGCTGAAAGCATCTAAGCGTGAAGCCCCCCTCAAGATGAGATTTCCCATCACGTAAGTGAGTAAGACCCCTGAGAGATGATCAGGTAGATAGGTTGGAAGTGGAAGTACAGCGATGTATGGAGCGGACCAATACTAATCGGTCGAGGACTTAACCAATTTTTAAAACGGTGAACGAACGGTTTGCGTCAACTTTACACTAAACAATACCCAGTTTTGAGAGAACAACGTTCTCTTATATGCAAGATGTGCGGTGGCAACGGCAAGAAGGTCACACCTGTTCCCATGCCGAACACAGCAGTTAAGCTTCTTAGCGCCGATGGTAGTGAAGGGTTTCCCTTTGTGAGAGTAGGACGCTGCCGCGCATCGAACATTTTAATTTTTCTCATATGGAGGTTTAGCTCAGCTGGGAGAGCATCTGCCTTACAAGCAGAGGGTCAGCGGTTCGATCCCGTTAACCTCCACCATGAGTCATTAGCTCAGTTGGTAGAGCATCTGACTTTTAATCAGAGGGTCGCAGGTTCGAATCCTGCATGACTCATAACTATTCATTTCCGATGACTAGTTATGCCATATTTTAGCGGGTGTGGCGGAATTGGCAGACGCACTAGATTTAGGATCTAGCGTCGAGAGACGTGGGGGTTCAAGTCCCTTCACCCGCACCATTTAGATTTTAATTTGATTAGCCGGCTTAGCTCAGTTGGTAGAGCATCTGATTTGTAATCAGAGGGTCGAGGGTTCAACTCCTTTAGCCGGCACCATTTTGCGGAAGTAGTTCAGTGGTAGAACGCCACCTTGCCAAGGTGGAGGTCGCGGGTTCGAACCCCGTCTTCCGCTTACTAGGACGACTAGTAAGCAGGTTTGAAAAAATCAGCTCTTGTTCTATATGCCGGGGTGGCGGAACAGGTAGACGCACAGGACTTAAAATCCTGCGGTGAGTGATCACCGTGCCGGTTCGATTCCGGCCCTCGGCACCATATATATAGCACCCATAGCTCAATTGGATAGAGTACCTGACTACGAATCAGGCGGTTAGAGGTTCGACTCCTCTTGGGTGCATTTTTCATCTGATACATAAACCGGGAAGTAGCTCAGCTTGGTAGAGCACTTGGTTTGGGACCAAGGGGTCGCAGGTTCGAATCCTGTCTTCCCGATAAAATAAAGAAATAATGGCTCTTTGACAAGTAGTGTTGGTGGGCCAAATAAGTCAGAGCGACTACGTCGCTTTGGCTTTTTATTTTATACGGCTTTTTCATCTTCAAAATACAAAGCTCTAGGTTGATAATTAGAAGTGGTCAATCGATAAGAAATCAACAGTCGAGCTCGCAGGTTATAGAAATTCCGGTAGCCATATCCTGATCGCTTGATGTTTTTGATTTTATTATTCATTCCTTCAATAGGGCCATTGGAAAGAGTATACACAAATGCATTTTTAATGGCTTCCAGATGTTTTTCAAACGTTTGAAGAACAGTTCTTGCTTTTCTTGGTAAAGTACATTTTTTCGATTCTTCTAAATAACTTTTGAATCGCTTGAAATTACGGTGTTCCAGTGCCCATTTCAATTGATTGAAAAGTGCATAAACGCATTCAAGTTTGGGATCAAGCTGCACAAGGTAATCCGCCATCATTTTTTCAGTAACAGCCCCTTCATATAACCGGTGAGTAAAATAACAGGAAAAATCTAAATCGTCTTCATTTTTAAGAACTAACTTCCATTGTTTTTTTAATTTTCGATAATCCCTCGGTCTCGTGTAACGCAGTTCATTCATGACCTTGATTCGTTCGCTGTTCAAAGCCCGATTCATGTGTTGGACGATGTGAAATCGGTCAATGATAATTTTAGCGTAGGGGAAACAATCTATCACAAGCTGTGTATAGGGTGAGTACATATCCATCGTGACCGTTTTGACTTTGTTTCTTGCTTCTACTGGATACCGCATAAAATAATCCAACAGGTAAGGCAATTGCCTATTCTCGACAACATCCGTCAACCGGTGGGTTGACGCATTAATAAACAGAAAGCTCATCGCTCCGGATACATCCTTAACCGACTTGAATTCATCGATGGAAAGATGTTGCGGCAGTTCCTGATTGTTTGGTTCAAGCGTCTCCCCAACTTGGCGCATTACCCGAATCACAGTAGGAGGAGAAACTGACAGGTGCTGGGCGATAAGTGTCATGGATTGTGTCTCTTTCAATTCCATGGCAATGGTTGTCTTGATCAAATTAGATATGAAGCAGTGGCGATCGACTAGGGAGGTTTCCGCTATGAAAGTCGAATTACAGTGCTTACAAAGAAACCGCTGCTTTTTCAATCGGAGCAGTACAGGCTGGAAATTGACATGAGTCAGTGTGAGTGTAGAACATTTTGTGCCGTGTTTGATAAGATCCTGAGAAGAGGTGTTTTTTACACCGCACACTTTACAGCAGGAAGGCCGATAGGTCAATTTCCCATGCACTACCAGATATTCTTGATCTTTTTTCTTTTCCCTCGTAACAGGGACTTCAGATAAATAAATGTTCGGGTCTTTAATATGGAGCAGTTTTTTTATATAATGAGTGTGGGCCATGTGAATTCTCCTATTCTTTTGTGTGGTAACTTAATTATAGGAGTTCACTGGTCTTTTTTCATTTAAAAACGAAAATAGTGCCAGTGAACCGATTGGTTCACCAACACTAAATATTATAGAGCCGAAATAATCACTTATTATTAGTGGTTATTTCTTTTTTATTTTATCGTTTTAGTAATAAGGAAGAGGTTGCTAATCTTTCTTTGAGTGAGCTATGCAGTTCAAGTTTCCAGCCAAATGGTATACAACTCTTTTTTAATACGATAGGAACGAATAATTTTTAAAGTAAATAAGCGGAGTTGCTTTTCAAATGAATTATTTTCTCGTATAATTAAAGTCAGGATTAGTCAAGGAATCAGCTAGTCAGTTTAACGTTTTCTTGACCTGAAATAATAAAGTATTAAGTCTGGTGTTGAGACAAAAAGAAAAGGAGTGTTACTGAGAGAACACCGTTGCATTGTGTGGTAAAAATAGGTAATATACATACCATACATCTTCATTGTTTCAGTAACAATTAGCACATGAACAATCAAAATATGTCGGATATCATTGAAGCTTATTTGAAAAAAGTACTTGGAACGGATGAGCAAGTCGAAATTAGACGTAGTGAAATGGCAGAACGATTTAATTGTGTTCCTTCTCAAATTAACTATGTTATCAATACACGGTTTACTGTTCAGCAAGGTTATCTAGTTGAAAGTAAACGCGGTGGCGGCGGATATATCCGGATAATTAAAGTAAAATTATTGGATGAAGTAGAAATGCTGAATATGATGATCGATGTAATTGGAGACGAAATTTCACAACGAGATGCTTTTTCAATTATTGAAACATTATATGAAGACAATATGATTGCTAAACGCGAAGCGAATTCAATGTTGGCGGTCATGGAAAAGTCAGTTTTATCACTGGATCCAAAGAAGGAACATGCACTAAGAGCACGGATATTAACTGCTTTTTTAAATAACTTAAAATACGAACAGTCATAGGAGATGGAGGCAATAATATGAATGAATTATTTTCAGAAAAAGCAAAAGACGTTTTAATTTTAGCTCAAGAAGAAGCTAAAAGATTTCGCCAAAATTCTATAGGGACTGAACATATTTTATTAGGACTTATGGTGGAACAAGAAGGAATTGCTGGAAAAACACTACGCCAATTTTCTGTAACTGAAAATGATGTACGGGAAGAGATCGAACATTTCACAGGTTATGGCACCATGAAATACAGCTCAAAAGATATAGTCTTGCCGTACTCGCCAAGAGCTAAACAAGCTATTACATTGGCTACTGATGAAGCAAGACGAATGGGAGCACCTTTAGTAGGAACAGAACATCTTTTACTTGGTTTACTGCGAGAAGAAGATATTTTATCCTCTAAAATTTTAACTAATTTGGATATCAGTTTGAACAAAACTCGTCAAGTTTTATTGAAAAAAATGGGAGTCACAGAGGGAACCAATGGAAAAGGGAGACGACCAAAAGCTGCTGCTAAGCCGGTGGTTGGTACGCCTACACTGGATTCTTTAGCACGAGACCTAACAGCTAATGCCCGAGCCGGAAAGATGGATCCAATTATAGGAAGAAAAACAGAAATTCAACGAATTGTCCAAATATTGAGCCGTCGGACTAAAAACAACCCTGTTTTGATTGGCGAACCTGGAGTCGGCAAAACAGCTATCGCAGAAGGGCTGGCCCAAAAAATTGCTTTGGGAGAGGTTCCATCAACACTAGCCAACAAACGTTTAATGATGCTTGATATGGGTTCGTTGGTCGCCGGTACAAAATACCGTGGCGAGTTTGAGGAACGGATGAAGAAAATAATCGATGAAATTTATCAAGACGGAGAAGTGATTCTATTTATTGATGAATTGCATACATTGATTGGAGCAGGAGGCGCTGAAGGAGCAATTGATGCTTCAAATATCATAAAACCTGCTTTAGCTCGTGGAGAATTGCAAACAATTGGAGCAACCACTTTAGATGAGTATCAAAAGTATATTGAAAAAGACGCAGCATTAGAAAGACGTTTTTCTCCTATACGTGTAGATCAGCCAACTCCAGAAGAAACGGAAGAAGTTTTGCTGGGTTTACGTTCCCGCTATGAAGAACATCATGGAGTTGAAATCACAGAAGAAGCAATCCGTGCAGCCGTTCAATTGTCTTCTCGTTACATCACTTCTCGACAATTGCCGGACAAAGCCATTGATTTGATCGATGAATCAGCTTCTAAAGTTCGTTTGGATAGTTCTTCTAAACCAACACCAGTGGCAGCAGCATTAGCTGATTTAGACGCCATGGTTCAAGAAAAAGAAGAAGCGATCCAATTGCAAGATTTTGAAAGAGCAGCTAAAGTACGTACAAAAGAAATGCGGCAACGGAAAAAAATCGAAAGTATATTGTTGAAACAAGAAAAACAAGCTTCCTCTGATTCGCAATTACAAGTTACGGAATTGGATATTGCAGAAGTAGTCTCTTTATGGACAGGGATTCCAGTACAGCAAATGGAACAAAAAGAATCTGATCGCTTATTGAAACTGGAAAAAGTATTGCACAATCGTGTTATCGGTCAAGAAGAAGCAGTCAGCGCAGTTGCCAGAGCTATTAGACGTGCCCGAAGTGGTTTGAAAGATCCTAACCGTCCGATTGGTTCATTTATGTTTTTAGGTCCTACAGGTGTTGGTAAAACAGAATTGGCAAAAACGTTGGCAGAAGCTATGTTTGGCAGTGAAGATGCTTTAATACGGGTTGATATGTCAGAGTTTATGGAAAAATACAGCACGAGCCGTTTGATCGGTTCTCCTCCAGGGTATGTAGGTTACGATGAAGGCGGACAATTGACTGAAAAAATTCGGCAAAAACCTTATTCTGTCATTTTATTCGATGAAGTTGAAAAGGCACATCCTGATGTCTTTAATATTCTGCTACAAGTACTGGATGATGGACATTTAACGGATTCTAAAGGCCGTAAAGTTGATTTCAAGAATACGGTTATGATTATGACGTCCAACCTTGGAGCGACAGCTTTACGAGATGAGAAATCAGTTGGGTTTAGTGCCGTTGATGCTAGAAAAGACCATAAAACAATGGAAAAACGGATTAAAGAAGAGTTGAAAAATACATTCAAACCGGAGTTTATCAACCGTTTGGATGAAATTATCGTCTTCCACTCTCTTGAAAAACCTGAACTGAACAAAATTGTTAAGTTAATGGGACAAGTGATTGTTAAACGTTTAGAAGAAATGGATATCCATGTTAAGATTACACAAGCTGCAATTGATGTCATTGCAAAAGCCGGCTTTGATCCTGAGTATGGGGCACGTCCTTTACGCCGTGCTATTCAAAAAGAGATCGAAGACCGTTTAAGCGAAGAATTATTGAATAAGACTGTTAAAATTGGAGATCATGTGACGATCGGAGCAACAAAAGGTAAAATCCGTATTGCAGTAAAAGAGCCTACCGAAAAGCAAGGGAAAATTAGCGCACCGGAAGATACGGTCAAAGCTTAACCTCTGCTGGTTAAATGAAGTATTTAGCAGAAACGCCTAACACAGTAATAGTATGTTAGGCGTTTTTGTTCGTATTATTTTTATGTTTCTGCTATGATTATTGTGTAGATAGATTGAATAGAAGGGGATGTAAAGAATATGAAAAAAAGTACACGTAACTTACTTATCGGTTTAGGAGCAACAATGGCTGTTGGAGCGATTATTCTATCGGCATCTAATAATTCGATGGCCAAAGTAGAAGCTTATATGAACCGCCAAAGAGCAAAAAACTTTGTAAAAGATAAATTAAAAGGGAATGAAAAAGCTTTAGACGTCGTTGAAAAACTATCAGACGATGAAGTGATAAACTTATTGAAAGTGGTGGATAAAGTTACCGACTTGAAAGGACAAGTTGGAACGTATAGTGACCACTTAAAAGAGGCAACGAATGAGTTTAAAGAAATGTTAATGGACAAAAAAGACAAAGTGATGGATAAAGGCGAAGACATTGCGGATGAACTTAAAGATAAAATGTCTCATTAACAAAACTAGTTGTTAAAAAAAGGCACTCTAGAAATTAGATTTTAATCTAATTTTTAGAGTGCTTTTCTTACTGAATAGGATTCTATAATTTTTTTCTGCCTTCACTGTCTAGCGGACTTATCCCACTTTTCTTAAAAAACAAGTAAATAACAAAGCAATAGATCATTCATATTTCGTAAGGATAAGCCGCTCACTTCATAAAATCGATCGATTCGATACTGCAAAGTATTTCGATGGACGTACAATGATTTTGCAGCCAAACTAATATTGCCTTGGCTATGCCATAACGCTAAAATTAATTCTTTTGTTTCTGTTTGACTGGTATATTTTTGTTTTAAATTTTGCATTAAGGGGCTTTTTTCTAGAGCATCAGAGATATAATAGTGCAAAGCTACACTTGGTAGAGAAAGTAGGGAAAGTCCTTTATTTTTTTGCCGATTAAAAATAAGCTGTTCTTCTTTAAAGATGGCTTTAAATTCTGGATCAAGAGGCCAGAATTGACCAATATAACAAAATGTTTTGATTGAAAAATCATCATCGAGTGTCTGGATGATACCAGAAAGCTCATCTGTGGTCAGCTGCTCAACTGTACTATTTTGAATCAGCAAGCCAGTTGTTTCATCAATAAAAAAAGCTTCTTCGCAATTCTCGAACATACTTTTGAAAGCTTTAAGCCAGGTTTTTTGTTCGAAATGCTGGTCTTTTTTTAAAATAGCAAATTGAATGATCCGATAGTCGCCCTGTTTTTCTGATGAAGGAAGTTCACCTTCTTCTAATAAAAAAGCCTGCCATTCAGAATGTGTTGTATTTGTATGGGGCTTGTTTTTTTGAGCAGAGAATAATAAGCGCAGCAAATCAAGCTCAGCAGGAGTTTTAGTTATTTTTTCTACTTGTACCCATTTATTTTTGAATGGAAAAGAAATGATGTCAGCTGTATCTTTAGGTTTATCTATTAATTGTGCATCAGGATAAATTGCTTTGATTTCATTGAAATTCAAAAAAACACCTCTTTTAGTTAGCGCGATATTGATAACCGCTCGTCTCTTTTATTCTAACATTATTTTGCAGATTTGTAGATGAATTATGATATGATAAGCATAAGAAACTAACGAAGGACTGGATATATGCTGACATTAGAAGAAAAGGAATACTTTATGCATGAAGCGATTAAGGAAGCTAAAAAAGCTGAAGCCAAAATGGAAGTACCCATTGGCGCTGTAATTGTTTTACACGGAAAAATTATCGGACGAGGATACAACCAGCGAGAAGAAAGCCATGATGCAACCACACACGCTGAAATGCTGGCTATTCAAGAAGCTAACCGTACCCTTAAAAATTGGCGGTTAGAAGACGCTCAATTGTTCGTTACATTAGAGCCCTGCCCAATGTGCAGCGGAGCTATGATTTTATCACGCGTAAAAGAATTATATTATGGAGCCCCTGACCCTAAAGGAGGTACAGCTGGAACCTTAATGAACTTGTTAACAGATAGCCGGTTCAACCATCAAGTTGAAATTGAACAAGGTATCTTAGCAGCAGAATGCGGAGCGTTATTAACTGATTTTTTCAAAGAATTACGTAAACGTAAAAAGACCGAAAAAGCGGCACGAAAGTCAACAATGGAAAAAAATAAAGAAGGATAGGTGAACCTAACGGGCACATATCCTTCTTCTATTTTAATCATTCATTAGTTCTTGGTCTTTTAAGATAGTGGCATCAACGCCTTTGATAACAGTTGAAATGAATTTTTCGTCTTCTAAGGCCACAATTCCGGCAACAGTCGTACCGCCTGGAGAAGAAACTTGGTCAATCAAATTCCAAGGAGAATGTCCGCTTTCCAATACCATTTTTGCACTGCCTAAAACAGCTTGTGCAGCAATTTTAGTGGCTAATTCTTTTGGCATCCCGTTCTTAACAGCTCCACGTGCTAAAGAATCAATAAAGAGAAAAGCATAAGCAGGCGAGCTGCCGGCAATGGCAGTAAAGGGACTAAAATCTTTTTCTTCTAATTCTACTACTTCGCCAATGGATTGAAACATGCCAAGTACGAATTGAATCTGAGAACCAGTGGTAAATGAGTTGCCGCAAATAGCTGTCATTCCTTCGCCAATCATAGAATTTAAGTTAGGCATGACGCGGATTATCGAACTATTCGTCTTCTCTCCCATTAAATCAGCTAACTTTTGAAGTGTGGTGCCAGCAGCAATGGAAACAAGCAAAGACTGTTTTTGCTGGATCGCTGTACTTAAACTGGGAAGGAGTTGCGTGATGACGTTCGGCTTGACAGCTAGGACGACAACATCTACAGCAGCAATCAATTCCTCATTTGAATGGCAGGCAGTTGTCTTTGTTTCAGCGGCAAAAGCTGTTAATTTTTCTTTTGTTCTGCTGAAAACATAAATGTCTTCGCTTTTAATGTAGTTCTGTTTGATCATTCCTTTGATAATGGCGCTTGCCATATTTCCTGTTCCAATAAATCCTACTTTCATATAAGACACTCCATTCTTTGATCAAGTGATAGGTTCATTTTATTTTACCATAAATTGAAAAACGAATAGCTGATCAAAAGGCTTTTTTAGAGTGAAACACCACTCTTTTCTTTGGTTCAAATGGTATCTTGTAACCACTGATACAAGATGTTAGAATGTAACTCACGCTATAAAAACTGAAAATAGCGGGTGCAGAAAAAGGAATAAAGAACGTTAAAAGTAACTAACCTGCCTAAATCAGCCGCAAGGAAACCAGTCAGAGAATGAACGAAAAGCAAAAGGAGCTAATGAAGATGCAAGATCGTTATGAAGAATTGAAGAGAGCAGAAAAGGGGGCACTCGTTAGTATTGTTGCCTATATTATTTTATCCTTAACTAAAATATTTGTTGGTGTCAGTTACCATTCTGCCGCGTTAAGGGCAGATGGGTTAAACAATATGACAGATGTCTTTTCTTCTATAGCCGTCTTAGTAGGATTGAAATTAGCGAGAAGGCCGCCTGATGATAATCATCCTTATGGGCATTGGAAAGCAGAGACGATTGCCAGTCTGGTCACTTCCTTTGTTATGCTGCTCGTAGGGATTCAAGTCTTTTATTCCAGCCTCAGCCGAATCATCGAAGGAAAAATTGTAGCGCCGGATAAACTTGCAGGAATCACGGGATTGTTAGGTGCTGTCATCATGTTAGGCGTTTATCTTTACAATTCTAAATTAGCCAACCGTATCAATAGCGATGGTTTAAAAGCTGTAGCTAAAGACAATCTCAGCGATGCATTGACAAGTTTGGGTACAACAGTGGCTATTTTTGGGTCTATGTTTGGCTTGGTGTGGCTGGATGGTATCATGGCGATCATTGTATCCATTATTATTATCAAAACTGGAGTAGAAATTTTTAGGGATAGTGCTTTTTCTCTTTCAGATGGTTTTGATACAGGAAAATTAGAAGATTATAAAACGAGTATTTTAGATTTGCCTCATGTTCTTTCAGTCGATTCTATTAAAGCCAGAAAATATGGAGCCAATATTTACGTAGACGTAACGATTTTGGTTAAAGCCACATTGACAGTTCGGCAAGGTCACCAAATTACTGAAAATGTAGAGCGGCTTTTAAAAGACACCTATGGAGTAAGTGACATTGATGTCCATGTAGAACCGGCACAGACAAATCAAGAACCTAAATAGTTTTTTTAAAATTTTTAATCCAATTTCATTGTTAACTAAAAGAGAACAAAGTAAGAGATCCTCGCTGTAAATTAGCTTATAGTGAGGATTTTTCTGTAGGCACAGATACATATTGCTGCAGAAATAACTCATTTAAGCTAGCAGAAAAAATAGTTTTTAAAATTTCTTAGTTGAGTAAATGCAAATGAACAGGTATAATAGTTCAATATGAAAGCGATACACTTTTTTTATCATTTAAACGTTCAAAAGGAGGTTCTAAATGAAACCAAAAAATAGACCCGTTTTAATGGCAGTAGGCCTAGTTTTATTGTTTTTATCTTTTCTAGCTTTCCAAAAAAATGCGGATAGATTAGTAAGGCAACTATCTGAATTAAATTATTTAAACTTCTCTTTTCTTCAATCAGAAACTACGAAAACCCTCTTCGTTAAGCTATCTCCTACAGAAATTGATCAAACAGCTGTCCAATCTGCTACAGGATTAATCACTCTTTTTACAGCAGGGATGACTAAAATCTTCAACCCAAATCGAAAGCGTCTACTATCCACTCCGATCCGCCTCACAGATAACGAACCTCAGCCGAATTCAAAGACTTTTTTACCGATTCCAACTCCTTATGATGATCGTACGAATTGGCCTGGAAAAACACATCAAGCAACACACCCGTCAGTTATTCAATTTGATCACGAATGGAACGGCTATAAATACTGGATGGCTTTTACTCCCTATCCTTATGGAAACGATAAAAAAGAAAACCCAAGTCTAGTAGCAAGTCAGGATGGGATCCATTGGGTCGTGCCTGCAAACATTTCAAATCCTATTGTTTCCGCTGCACTTATTTCTAGTTATGTCTTTGATAATTATCTATCCGACTGTCATTTGTTATACAACGACCATACAAAAGAAATGGAGTTGTGGTATCGCTATGTTAGCAACAGAAAAAACGATGAAATAATATGCCGGGTCAAAACAAAAGATGCGGCTCGATGGTCAGCACCAGAAAAAATGTTATCTGACGCAGGGAATTTACTCCAATATGTTTCTCCTTCTGTCTTATACGATGAAAACAAATACAAAATGTGGATTATGCGTGATTGGTCCATTTATTATTTGGAAAGTCTGGACGGTAAAATATGGAGTGAGGCAAGTTCAATATATGCTGCGGGCAAACCCATTCATTCTTGGCACCCGCATATCAGTAAAATTGGAGGTATTTATTACTTATTAAATAACGATAATGATACGAATACAGGAGCAGGTGGTAACATTTATTACAGTACCTCTACTGACGGAATCAACTTTTCACCAGAAAAATTAATTTTGGGATATACCGGAAATGGCATCAGTTATGACTCAACGGGTGTTTACCGAGCAAGTATGATCAGCGGAGAAAAAGGATTCTATTTATATTATGGGCAAGTGTCTAGCTCTTATCAATGGACGATTGGCCTTGCTACAGGACCAACTCTAGATACTTTAAACGGAATTACAGAAGCTGAGCTTAAAAAAAGTAAGGGATAGATTATAATATGAATAATAGAAACACAGATTCATAAACTGAAGGAGGGAGAGGTTGGTCGAATAGGCAAATAAAAAAAGGTGTTTTAGATTTGACTATAAGAAAGAAGGCGATAGTATGTACAAACGCATCCTTTGGCTGTTTCCGCTGATAGGATTCATGTTAATGAACACAGAAGTTCTAAGTGCTGATGCCAGTGAAGGACAAGAAACAATCGAAAGCACAACAGCAACCGAAGCATTCGTTTCCGAGGTAACTGCTGCAGAACTACTTATAGAAGAGCCCACTCAAGAAAAAATAGTACCTGTACATGAAAAAACTCTTCCCGAAAAATCCACAGAAACAATTTCATCAAATGAAACACCTCCAACAGAAATTACAACAGAAGACCTCACGGCAACACAACCAATAGAAAATCAAGGCCCTGATGAGGAGGAGGATCTCCTTTCTAAAGAGAAAGATTCGGTTGAAATTTCCATAACAGAACCTGAAGAAAAAGGTGAAGAAGATTTAAACTCACCAAATGAAGAATCTCAACTAGAAAAACCTCAACCAGAAAAAACCGAACCAGAAGAATCCGCAGAATTGAACGACCCCGAAGTTACACCAGAAACCTCAAAACCAGAAACTCCAGAACTAGAAACTCCAGAACCAGAAACCTCTGAAAAACCAGTTTTACCCTCCGCTCCAACAGAAGAACCTACTCCAGATGCAGAATTACCGCTAGAATCAATCACTGTGACACCGCCTAAAAAAGAAGTGATAGTTGGTGAAACATTAGACCGCTTAACAGTTGAATACCATCCCGGAAATGCCGTAAAACCTAAATGGGAATACTGGTGGTCTTTAAACCCGGAAATCGCTACCGTTGATGCAGGCACAGGAATCATCACAGCGATTAGAGCCGGTACAGCGATGATTATGGTAGAAGTGGATACCGGACAAGAGACTGGAACTCTGGTAACTGTAGTGGATCCAGCTGCTACTCCGGAACCGCCATTAGAATCAATCACTGTGACACCACCTAAAAAAGAATTAACAGTTGGAGAAACACAGGATCGCTTGACTGTTGTCTATAATCCTGGAAATGCCGTAAAACCTAAATGGGAATACTGGTGGTCTTTAAACCCAGATATTGCTACCGTTGATGCAGCCACCGGAATCATTACAGCGATTAGGGCTGGTACAGCGATGATTATGGTAGAAGTGGATACTGGACAAGAGACGGGAACTCTGGTAACTGTAGTGGATCCAACTACTGCTCCGGAACCACCATTAGAATCGATCAGCATTGTTCCGCCCACCACTAATATCGCTGTAGGAGAAACAGTGGATCGTTTGAATGTGGTCTATCAACCTGGTAATGCCGTAAAAACCAAGTGGGAATATTGGTGGTCTTTAAACCCAGATATTGCTACTGTTGATGCAGCAACGGGTATTATCACCACTTGGAAAAATGGAAAAGCCACGATTATGGTAGAAGTGGATACCGGACAAGAAGCAGCAACGGTTATTACTGTCGGCACAATTGCTACCGGCGGACCTAATTCACAAATTTATTTGCCTATTCCAACGCCTTATGATGATGGAGTAGATTGGCCCGGACGTACGAACCAAGCCACTCATCCTTCTGTTATCCAATTTGAGGAAGCATGGAACGGGTACAAATATTGGATGGGATTTACACCTTATCCTTATGGCGATGATCAAAAAGAAAATCCAAGTATAGTGGCTAGCCATGATGGCATTAATTGGGTCGTGCCTGACTTTGTTTTAAATCCATTAGCTCCGATTGAGCTTGAAAATGGTTATAATTCAGATACGCACTTAGTTTATAACGATGTGACAAAAGAATTGGAACTTTGGTATCGCCAAGTTAACAACTTAAATTATGAAGAAACCTTACTTCGTGTTAAAACAAGCGATGGAATCAACTGGTCAGCACCAGAAGCTATGACTTCTGCAGCTAATAACTTTTTACAGTACATTGCTCCTTCCGTTATTTATGAAAACAATCTCTATAAAATGTGGTTTATGCGGGATTGGGAAGTTCATTACGCAGAAAGCATTGATGGGAAAGACTGGAGTGAGGCGATTACAATCAATACTGTAGGAAATACGGTTCATACTTGGCATCCGAGCGTCGTTAAATTTGAAGACACGTATTATCTTTTGAATAATGATAATGATACAAATGAAGGGATACGCGGTGTGATAAAATACAGTACGTCGACTGATGGAATCAACTTTACAGAAGAAAAATTGATTCTGGCCTACACCGATAATGGTTATAGCTATGATTCTGCGGGTGTTTACCGAGCAAGCATGGCTATGGGAGAACATGGCGTTTACCTCTACTATGGACAAATATCAGAGTCTCACCAATGGACCATTGGAATGTCGATTGGAACAGATCTGGATCATTTAGTAGGATTAGATGAAGAAACATTAGCAGGTTATTTAACAGCTTAAAATAAATGCAGAGTATAGATTACCTGCTTAGTGATTCATAAGCTTTTCGTTGTTCAGTTGATTTTGTACTGAATAGCGAAAGGCTTTTTGGCTTGTTGTGTTAAATGTTTTATTGAGAAAAAGAGAAACCATTGAGTTATTGAGAGAAGTTGTTTATTATTCTTATTAAGCAAGATAAAAATAGTTAGAGAAACGAGGAATAAGATGGAGAATATCACGTATTTAATGGTAAAACACCAACAACTAATGGGACAGCGTATTTTATTGCGCCCGGTTTCGCTACAAGACGCAAATGATATGTTTGAGTATGCTGCTGATAAAGAAACCACACGATTTTTATTCGAATCACACAAAAACCTAGAAGCAACAAAGAAAACTATTGCAGAATTCTTTGTCAAAGACCCAATGGGTAAGTACGCAATTGTTTTAAAAGAAAACAATAAGATGATTGGAACAATTGATTTGCGCGTAGACGCCAATCATAAAAAAGCCGAGCTGGGCTACATTTTAAACAAACAATTTTGGGGCAATGGCTATGTCACAGAAGCTGCTAGCTTGTTGATCGAACTAGGCTTTCAAACGCTTGGATTGGAACGTATCTATGCTATGTACGATATTAAAAATAGAGCTTCTGGTCGAGTGATGGAACGTTTAGGGATGACTTCGGAAGGAATTCTACGCAAAAACCGTCTGGTAAAAGGACAATTTTCCGATGATGAATGCTATGCTATCTTGCGAGAAGAATATGCTGATTTAAACAATAAAGCATAAAAACAATCAACTGTAGGCTAGATTCTATATATTAAACTCTTCCCTAAGCCTTTTGCTTTTATCGTCATTGCCTGTCCCTTATACTAAAGGTAGGAATGGTAAAAAGTATTCAGTTCCTTAATCTGTTTCTTATCAGTAGGAGAATCAGAAGATCGGAATTTAAAGAAAGGAAGAGAATAGTATGTTACAAAATACGAGTAAGAAACTGCTAACTGGACTAGTGATGTTGACATCAACAACGGTTTTAGCCGCTTGCGGAGCAAATGAGACGCCAACAACCCCAACGCCTGAAGAGTCAGTATCTTCCAGTATGTCAGTAACGAGCAGCCAATCACAAGCAGATAAAACGAATGAGAGCAGTTCAGCTGTTTCTTCAGATCAGTCTCAATCCAATCCAACTGAGGAGTCATCTTCTCAAGGCATTGAAAATAAAGACTATAAAATCAGCCTAGAACAAGCTATTGATATCTATAATAAGACCTATCCTGATACCACGATCAAATCCATTAGTTTTGATTTAGATGATGGCTACTACCAATATGAAGTTGAAGGGTTCAATCAAAGCGAAGAAATGGAATTGAACATTGATGCGATGTCTGGCGATATTTTAGAAAAAGAAAGAGAAACTGAGAACACTCAAAATAAGACAGAACTTGATTTAACTAATCTGATTTCTCCCCAAGAAGCAATGTCTGCCGCACTTAAAGAAATAGGCAGCGGCTATGTTGAAGAATGGGAATTGGAAACCAAACTTGGGAAAACATATTATGAAGTAGAAATAGAAAATATTGAGAATGGCGATCACGATGTCGATGTCTATATTGATTCTAAAACAGGAGAAGTTATTGATAAAGACTAATTAAGAAAATGTCCAATTAAAAGCAGTTATTTCCCAGAGATTTTTGGGCAATAACTGCTTTTTTCTTGCTTCGAAAAACTTTCATCGGGATAATTACGAGCTAATTATGAATAATATCGAACGACCAATCAACTTTAGGGATAAAAGTTCACTTTTTTCCTCTTTTTATGCTTAATTCTTTTGACAAATAATGAGTTTTGCGGTAAATTGGTTAGTGGACGAACTATGAAGTTAATGAAAAGTATAAATGTTCGTTTGTAAGCGGCGGTTGGAAGAGAAAACTGCTAATATAAGATAAAAACGAAGAGAAAGAGGTTTTAAAGCCCATGAAAGTGTTTGATTATGAAGATATCCAATTGATTCCAAATAAAAGTATTGTTCAAAGCAGATCCGAATGTGATACCAGTGTAGTGCTTGGTAACCGAACGTTTAAATTGCCAGTAGTTCCAGCAAATATGCAAACCATAATGGATGAAGATTTAGCTATTTGGTTTGCAGAGAATGATTATTTCTATGTTATGCACCGTTTTGAAGAAGCAAAACGTTTGCCGTTTATTGAAGATATGCGCAAAAGAGGCTTATATGCATCAATCAGTGTGGGTGTAAAAGCTGATGAATACACCTTCATAAAAGAATTGGCTGATAAAGGTTTAACGCCTGAATACATTACAATCGATATTGCTCATGGTCACTCCAACCAAGTAATTGATATGATTCACCATATCAAAAAGTATCTGCCTGAAACCTTCTTGATTGCTGGAAATGTTGGTACACCAGAAGCAGTTCGCGAATTAGAAAATGCTGGAGCAGATGCTACCAAAGTGGGCATTGGACCAGGAAAAGTTTGTATCACCAAGTTGAAAACTGGTTTTGGAACTGGTGGCTGGCAATTGGCAGCACTACGTTGGTGCTCAAAGGCAGCTCGTAAACCGATTATCGCTGATGGCGGAATTCGTGACCATGGGGATATTGCTAAATCGATTCGTTTTGGAGCAACAATGGTAATGATCGGTTCTATCTTCTCCGGACATGAACAATCGCCTGGTGAAGCACTTGAAATCGACGGGAAAATGTACAAAGAATATTACGGCAGTGCTTCTGAATTCCAAAAAGGCGAACGTAAAAACGTCGAAGGGAAAAAGATCATGGTTGAGCACAAAGGCGATATCGCTGCAACATTACAAGAAATGAAACAAGATTTACAATCTGCTATTTCATACGCAGGCGGAAATGATATCGAATCATTACGTAAAGTTGATTATGTGATTGTTAAAAATTCCATCTTTAATGGCGACCGTTAATAAAAGGCAAAAAAGAAGAGGCACATTTAGTGTCTCTTCTTTTTTTATGCAATTTTAGTTGATGATACCATCATAAATATAAAGACCATCAGTTGTTTGATCTTTATTTCCTGCTGTTTTCTCAATTACTCCTTCGTACAAAATGTTGCTGCTGTTTAAGTCATAAATCATCAGCTCTTTTTTAGTTTGAGAATCTTTAGCAGGGGTAATCAAATAAAATTTTTCTGCTTGTATTTTCATCCATTCAAATTGAGGTTTGCTTCCAGACGGCAACTCGAATGCATAATTCTCGCTTTTACCAGAGCCATCAAGAAAAACAGTAGAAACTTCAATTGTTTGATTGATTAGACGATACAAATAAAGGGTACTTCTATCAACGACGGCACTTATATCCGTACTGTTGCTTTCTGTAGGAATAAGTAGGGGTTGAGTTGTCTGGTCCTTGAAGTTATAGACAAAGAACTTTCTTCCTGTAGTATCTGGATAATAGTCAGGCTCTTCTTCTGCTCTTTTCTCATCAAAAGGTTCTATATAATCCACTTCAAATATTAATTCATCCTCAAGTTGGTCAGATTGCGAATCATTAAGAAGCATGACATTACTCTGTTCATTATCAAGTTTTTTTGTTTCAAATGAAAGTAAGTCATCTTTGATTACTTTTTGATTACCAAGGTCTAGATGGTAAACATGGTACTCTTCTTTTGCACTATTTGAAAAACTGCTTCTTGTTACAACTTTTAATGCACTATCAATGATTTGAATTTTTTCCAGGTATAAGTAATCCGTATTGTCTTTAAGTGGAATATCAATTGTATAAGTCAAAACTTTTTCTGAAGTTTTGTTTAATATTTGAATATTGAAAACTGCTTTATTAGATGGTGTCCCTAATTGAGAGTCATCGATAGCGGTATAAGCTAAAAAAGTATCATCTTCAAAGAAATTCCGTATGTCTGAACCTTTTGCGCGCATAAATTTTTTGTGCTCTTTTTGTAACTTTTGTAATTGACTATCAAAAGGGTTGATTGCTAAGTTTTCAAAATAAGAATATTGGTTATCATAATGTGTTTCTTTTTCAGTAAGTGAAAGTTGTTCTTCTCTATATATAAAGGTATTTCCAAGACTATTATAGACTGAAGGCGAATATCCTCCATATAAAGTCAGCTGTTTTAATTCTGCAGAATCGCCTTTAGTTGTCTTAAAAGTAAACTCTGGATACTGCCCTTTTGCGAAGACCGGTTGAAGATAAAATGTTGCGATTGTTAAGATTGCAATTAAACTGATGGTGGTAAGTTTCCAATACCGTTTCATTGTGAGCCCTCCTTTGTTAAACTGTAATTTTTTTATTCAACAGCGAATTGCTTACCCAAATCGAGACTCCTATAATAGCGATTCCTAACGCTACTTCTAAAATAAAGAGCTCAATAGGATACAGGTAATAATAATTCAATGCGGATTCAATCAAAATAGGCGAAATAAAAATGACTACAGCTGCTATACCGAATAAACCGCCTAGGAAGATTCCTTTAAAATGAAAACTTCTTTCAAATAAAATGATGGTAAACAGCACGACTAAAAATAGTATTCCTATTCCATAATTTACCAAGAATTGTATAAATGAATCTGGCAGAAGCAATGTGAAGAACGAAGAAGCTGAAGAAGCTGTAAGGCTGTCTCTAATCGATAAATCTATTCTGAATTCACTTGGGACTAACCATTTGACCAAAGTGTTTTCAATTGGCAATAAAATCAGTTGAGTAGCAACTAATCCTAAAACCATCAAAAAAATTGCAGAAAGTTTAGAGAAAAATAAATTTAGTCGTGCAGTCGGCAACATCAACAACCGATAAATGAACGTATTTTTACCAAACCAATCGCGGTACCAGATAAAGAAACTATAAAACAATAAAGCTGCAGCAGCTAAGGCAATGGGAATCAAAAACCAACCGCTTGTCAGCAGCCTCATGAGACCCATCGGTTGATTGTCTTCGATAAATTGTTCTAGTGGGACTAAGTTTTTATGAATTGCTGTATTTGCAAGACTTACATAAGCTTTTGATTCTATGATGGTGCCTGTGAGTTGTGAGATGACCGTCAAACTTATTAAAACAAGATAGATTTTAAAAAAGCGATTCAATTCAAAATTCACTAATTTCAAATAATTTTTCATTTAATGTAAACCTCCCGCATCACATCAATAATGGATTTATTTTCTGTTTCGCGCATATCTTCAGCATTAAATTCTTTCACAACTACTCCATCATCTAATAGAACAGCTTTATCGATCAAATGCTCGATGTCATTGATCTCATGAGTTGTAATGATCACTCCGCGGTCTTCGACTAAATGACTAGTAAAAACTTCTGTGATCTGTTCGCGGCTAAAAATATCAATTCCGGAAAAAGGTTCATCCATTAAAAGATAATCAACATCCAGCGCTAATCCAAGCAATAAATTAATTTTTGCAGTGTTTCCCTTTGACAAATCAGCAATCTTTTCGTTTTTTTGTAAATTAAAAAAATGCAATAATTCATCAGCACGTTTCTGATTCCAAGTTGTGTAAAAATCTTGCATAAATTGCATGGCTTGTTGGATCGTCATTTGAGACAACATCGCAATAGCATCAGGAATAAATGTGATTTTTTGATAACTGTCTTTCGTTATTTTTTCGCCATCAATTAAAATTTCACCGCTGTTAATGGGTGTTAAATTCATAATAGCGTTCATCACAGTTGTTTTTCCGGCGCCGTTGATACCAATTAAGCAAGTGATATCACCTTTATTGGCTGTGAAAGACAGACCTTTCAAGACCTTGTTACGCCCGAATTTTTTGGTGATTTGTTTTACCTCAATCATATGTATCCTCCTATTCTTGACGGCTGTTTTCCGTATACTTATCTTCTAGTAATTCAATGATCTCATCCAGTGGTACATTTATCGGTTCGATGGCGGTGATAAAGGTGTCCAAAGCGCCTGCTATCAATTCTTTGCGCACATCTTTAAGGACAGTTGTATTCTCTGTGATCTTACTTGGTAAATTTCCTTCGGTATAAATCAAACCTGCTGCCTCCATTTCTTTATAGGCTCGTTGTGCTGTATTGGGATTGATTTTCAGTTGATTGGCTAATTCTCTTCGCGAGGGAATCTCTTGGCCGGGTTTCAGCTGTCCGATTGCTAGTTGTTCTTTAAAGTAGCGTACGACTTGCAAATAGACTGGATCCCGCTTATTAAGATTTATATTCATAGCAGCTCTCCTATCATTTATTGTATTAAGTGGCTAATACACCTACTGCGAAAAAGTGTATTAAGGGATTAATACGGTTGTCTCGTGTATTATATGGTTAATACAGTGGGCATGTCAAGCACTAATTCGAATGATGTTTATTTTAGTGATAATCCTAATAGTTGAATCCTTAAAGGTCGTTTTGTATACTGTCCTATATGGTAGGAGTATTTAAAGTATACAAAATTTAAAATATAGAACTTGAAGGAGTGAAGCAAATGGATGTAAAATCAATGCCACATGAAAAAGGACTAGATAATACTGTACATGCTTTAAAAGAAGGGTATCGCTATATTTTAAATAGACGAAAAAGTTTTCAATCGGATGTTTTTGAGACTCATTTATTAGGGCAAAAAGCTATTTGTATGGGTGGGGAAGCGGCCGCTGAACTTTTTTATGACACAACTAAATTTAAAAGAGCAGGAGCTGCACCAAAAAGAGTGCAAAAAACGCTGCTCGGAGAAAAAGGTGTTCAGACATTAGATGGTAAAGCACATCTGCACCGTAAAGAAATGTTTATGTCTTTAATGTCTCCGCAACGGTTAGACCAGATGAATGATATGTTGAAAAAACATTGGGAAGCTGCGGTAGAAAAGTGGGCAGAACAAGAAGAAACCGTGCTTTACCATGAAGCGCAAAAAGTATTATTTCGAGCAGCTTGTGAATGGGCGGGTGTTCCTTTTGAAGAAAAAGAAGTTGCGGAATTAGCAGCAGATCTAGGCAAGATGATTGAAACGCCCACCGAAATAGGACCAGCTCATTGGATGGGACGGCACGATCGTAACCAAACTGAAAAATGGATAGAAAATCTGATCGAACAAGTCCGCGATAAAGAATTATCCCCTCCGGAAGGAACAGCTTTAGCGGTCTTTTCATGGCACCGTGATTTGGAAGGAAATTTATTAGATACCCACACGGCAGCAGTAGAAGTGCTGAACATTATCAGACCGATTGTTGCAATTGCGATTTACATCAATTTTACGGCTTTAGCTGTCCATGAATACCCGGCAGCAAAAGAAAAATTAACGGATGGTGATCCCAAACAATTACAAGCCTTTGTTCAAGAAGTCCGCCGATTTTATCCGTTTTTCCCATTCCAAGGAGCGATCGTGAAAAAAGATTTTACTTGGCAAGGCTATGAATTTGAAGAAGGCACTTTAACGATTCTAGATATTTATGGGACCAACCATGATCCAGCTATTTGGTCTAATCCAGATGTGTTTGACCCGACCCGGTTCATCGGTTGGAAAGAAAGTCCCTTTTCATTTATTCCGCAAGGTGGCGGCGACTTCTTAGGCGGACACCGTTGTGCTGGAGAATGGCTGACGATCAAAGTAATGAACACTTGCTTGGACTACTTAGCTAACCGTATGGAATACGAAGTACCGCCACAAGATTTAAGCTATAGTCTGAATGAAATGCCAAGTGTTCCCCATAGTGAAATGATTTTGAAAAATGTTCGCATGAAAAACGAATAGATTTAAAAATCAATAAAGCTGATTTGAAAGCACCCATTATGAAATGAAAAATAGCGAGGAAAATGGTTTTATCCAATTTCTTCGCTATTTTTTGATTAGTTATAAAATGCACGGTTTTTTACTATGTTTATTTCTCACTTTAATCCATTTTGGACAACGATTCAGCTATTAGCCTAAAGATTGTCCCGAAAAGTTGATTCAAGGACGAAAACTTGTTTTCTATGCCGTAGTTTGTCCCAAAAGCCTATTTCATGGACAAAAATCCGATTTTTATACCACTGTTTGACCCAAAAACCTATTTCATGGACGAAAACTCGATTTTTATACCGCACTTTGTCCCGAAAACCTGCTTCAAGGACAAACCCACTAGTTTATATGAGGGCTTGTCTTTTTGCTAGTATTTAATTTTCGGCTTCTTCGATTTCTGCATGCAAATTAGCATAATCGATTTCATTTTCCATAAAAGCAGCATGTTCAATTGGGAAATGTTGGATCAAGGTTTCAATCGTTTGGAGTTCAACCGTTCCTTCTGCTAATGTGAAGTCTAAAATATGGCCGCCAAATTGTTGGTCATCGCTCAAGAAATGCAGATGGAAGCCAGCAGCTGCAGCTCCTTGGAACAATTGAGGAGTATAAAAGCCTATCACGGTTCCTTTGATATTCTGTTGTTTGTATTCTGGCTGTACCCGCGCAGCTTCAACCAATCGCGGGTAAGGCTTGGTTTGTTTCGGAACGGCTCGAACATGCATATGGCTGAATGTCCCCGTCAATTTGATCGCTTGAAATGTATTTAAGCTGGTCATTTTTTCCTGCAATACATGTTTAAATTCATTTTCTGTTATTTCTTCTGAAAAAGAAATTTCTAATTGTGGTGCAAAAGAAGTCACCGCAGCGTAGGGTACCGTTTCAGCTCCCGTCAGAGCGATCACCGTTCCGTCAGCTTTTGCTTGAAAAGCTTGTCCATTTAAAATAATCAATTCACCGTCTAAATCATGTAGTGTACCGATCCCTAAATTACCATGAGTGAGCAGCTCCTCAATACTGAGTGTGCCTTCAAATAAACCGGCCATCAAGGCACCTAATGTTCCATGTTGAAAAAGTGATTTCGAGATCAATGGGTATCATCCTTTCACATTCTGATTTCTGCAAATTCTTATTTAATAGAATTGATCGGGTAGAATCGTTTTGCCTAGTTCATGGTTGCTGGAGTAATCAATTGGAATATCCACGATGACCGGACCCGTTGCAGCAAAAGCTTCCTCTAGTACTGCTGCAAATTCAGCAGGATCAGTGACACGCAAACCGACAGCACCAAAGGCTTCTGCATATTTCACAAAGTCTACGGGGCCAAAATTCACTCCTGAAGAACGGTCATATTTCATTTCTTCTTGAAACTCGACCATATTGTACCAACCGTCATTCCAAATCAAATGAACGATATTCATATTTAACCGGACAGCTGTTTCTAATTCCTGTGCAGAGAATAAAAATCCGCCATCGCCTGAAACAGAAACGATTTGTGTATCAGGTCTAACCAAAGCGGCAGAAATCGCCCAAGGCAAAGCAACTCCTAAGGTCTGCATCCCATTGCTGAACAATAAATGACGCGGTTCATAGCTTTTAAAGTGACGAGCCATCCAAATATAATGGCTCCCGACATCGACCGTTACCGTCATTTCATCAGTGACTAGTCGCTGCAGTTCTGCAATCACAGCTAATGGATGGGTCAATTTTGAGTGTTTGGCAGCAGGCGGCAAATCACGTTGGTTTAATTTTTCCTGCAAGGTAGCTAAATACGTTTTAGAATCAGCGGTCAATTGATAACCTTCTAAGTAAGGAACCAAGTTGGCTAATGTTTCCGCAATGTCCCCGGTTAATTCTGTTTGTGGTTGAAAATAAGAATCAATTTCTGCTAGGGTGTCATCAATCACCGTGATCACAGCATTTTGTTCAGCATTCCAGTTGCGAGCTTCATATTCAATTGGATCATAGCCGATCGTAATCACTAAGTCGCTGCGTTTTAATAACATATCGCCTGGTTGATTGCGAAACAATCCAACTCGGCCAAAGAAGTTGCTTTCCAATTTTCGAGAAATGACTCCTGCTGCTTGAAAAGTCTCCACTATTGGAATATCTGATACCTCGACCAGGTGACGAATCGCTGCTGTGACTTCCGGTGAGGAAGCGCGCATGCCTAAGAGCAACACTGGCAGCTTGGCCTCTTTGATTTTATTGGCTAATGTTACGATCTCGATTTGGCTAGCGGGTCCCAATTTTGGTACAGCTAAGGCTGCAACAGGTTTTACACTGGTAACGGAGTCTGTTACATCTTGAGGAATACTGACAAAGCTGGCTCCTTGTTTTGATTCTTGTGCAGCGCGATAGGCGTTTGCCAATGCTTCTGATAAATTATCCGGTTCTTGGACTTCGACACTGTATTTAGTAATAGGCGAGAAAAGAGCGGCATTATCCATACTTTGGTGAGTGAGTTTTGATAAATCCGAGCGTTTAACTTGTCCGGCAATGGCTAAGACCGGATCGCCTTCAGCTGTTGCTGTGACTAGTCCGGTGGCTAAATTACTAGCTCCCGGGCCGCTGGTCGCTAAAACAGCCCCGGGCTTTCCAGTCAGCCGGCCTATTGCTGCGGCCATAAAAGCTGCATTTTGTTCATGGCGAGCGACAATCAATTCTGGACCTTTTTCGGTTAATACATCAAAAACGCGATCAATTTTAGCACCTGGTATGCCAAAAATATAGTCCACACCTAAGTTCGTTAAACTATCTACTATCGAATCTGCGCCATATCTTTTTTTATCGGTCATTTGTCTTCTTCCTCCTATTTTCCTCAAAAATTAGGTCATGTTGCTTCTTGCCTAAGTTTATCACTCTTTTTGTTTAAAAGCTGATATCAAGCACTCGCAAAAGGTTTAACGATTCATTATACAGTCAAAAATCACTAAAAAGACGATTTAGCATAACATAAAAAAGTACTAGCTTTTATTTATTAAATGGGGTATAATTAAAGATGCCGTAAGGCCGTATGGCAATGTTGATCTTTCGAATCGTGTCAGATCTGGAAGGAAGCAGCACTAAGATTGTTTCAGCATGTGCTGTACGTACATAGAAGAAGAAAAAAGTTTTTGGTTTTTAAATCAAAAACTTTTTTTGTGTCTAAAAGCAAGAAAACTAGACTGCTTAAATAGTAAACCGCCATCTGAAAGAAGATGGTGGTTTAATTTTCGGTTCAAATAACGTATAATAAAGAGTAGCAACTACAGGGTTAGGAAAGGGAGAAAAGCATTGAGTTATCAAGCACTTTACCGAGTATGGCGGCCTCAGCGATTTCAAGACATTGCCGGCCAGCAAGCCATTACACAGACATTAAGAAATGCGCTTATGCAAGGGAAGACAAGTCATGCTTATCTCTTTACGGGCCCTCGTGGAACCGGGAAAACCAGCGGAGCTAAGATATTTGCCAAAGCCATCAATTGTCATTTTTCGAAAGACGGCGAGCCGTGTAATGAATGCGATACATGTGTCGCGATTACACAAGGGCAATTAAACGATGTGATTGAAATTGATGCTGCCAGCAATAATGGTGTCGAGGAGATTCGCGATATCCGGGATAAAGCTAAATATGCGCCCACCAGTGCGGATTACAAGATTTATATCATTGATGAAGTTCATATGTTGTCAGCAGGTGCGTTTAATGCGTTATTAAAAACACTAGAAGAACCGCCAAAAAATGTCGTATTTATTTTAGCTACAACTGAACCGCATAAAATACCGTTAACGATCATATCCAGAACACAACGATTTGATTTTAAACGGATTTCAGTCCGAGATATTTGTGAACGGATGCGGTATATTTTAGACCAAGAGAAAATTGGGTTTGATGAAGCTGCTTTGCCAGTGATTGCCCGTGCAGCAGAAGGTGGAATGCGTGATGCCTTGAGTATATTGGATCAGGCTATCTCTTACGGGGACAATGCCGTAACCATTGAGCATGCAATGAGTGTGACCGGCAGTTTGACGCAAGAGTTGATGCTGGCTTATTTTAATGCTGTTTTAACACGTAATACTGAAAAAGGATTATCGCTCTTACAAGAAATATTAGCGGATGGAAAAGATGCTGCGCGTTTTATAGAGGATTTGATTTTATTCTGTCGCGATATTCTCGTGTACCAACAAGCTCCTCAGATGGAAGAATTATTGGACGGAGCCAATGTGGATCAAGGATTTAAAGCATTAAGCGAGACCATATCTGCTGCTGTCCTCTACCAAATGATCACGATTTTAAATGATACACAAACAGAATTGCGGTTTACCAATCATCCAGATGTGTACTTGGAAGTCGCTACCGTCAAATTGACCCAATTAAACCAAACTCAAGTTGTTCCTTTGGAGGAAATAGAGACCACTCCAACTGAGGTACCGCCTAGAGATAACCAGAAAGTGGCAGACCTTGAAAGTGAACTGCAGCAAATGAAAAAACAATTGCAGGCACTTGCAAACAATAATGGCGGACAACCAGCTGTTAAAAAAGCTAAACAGCCGTCTAAGAAAAATAATGGCAATCAGTTTACACCTAACACAGCTGCTATCTACGGTGTATTAAAAGAAGCGACCAAAGAAAACTTAAGTCAGCTGCGTGATGTATGGCCTGATTTGTTGAATATGCTGTCTGTCACACAACGTGCTATGTTAAAAGCTTCAACGCCAGTAGCAGCAGGACCTGATGGATTGATCGTTTCATTTGATTATGATATTTTATGCCAAAAAGCAACCAATGATGTAGAATTACTTGAAGCAGTGACAGAGTTTTTACGTCGATTAGTGGGCTATGCTCCGCAAATGATTTGTGTGCCTGCTGAGCAATGGCCGATTATTCGTGGTCAATATGTTAAACAACTGAAAAACCGGCCTCCAGTCCAAAAATCCAATGCACAAAAAGAAACAGTTCCTGAAAAAACAGCAGATTCTTCGCAAAAAAGCGAAGCAGCAAGTGCAAACACATCAGGAATAGCTGACAGTTCTGAATGGGAAAGTCTGGAAGGGTTTATTCCGCCATCAGAAGAAGAAGAGACCGTTGTGACAGAAGCAATGAACTTGTTTGGAAAAAACATTGTTGAAGTGAAAAATGATTAAACTAAATGGATAAATGAAAGGAAGAGATCGTATGCGTGGAATGGGAAATATGCAAGGTATGATGAAACAAATGCAAAAAATGCAAAAAGAAATGGTGAAAGCACAAGAAGCACTAAATGAAAAAGAATTTTTTGGAACGACTAATGGAGACTTAGTAACAGTAACCATGACAGGTGACCGCAAAATGAAACACATTTCAATTAATCCGGAAGCAGTAGATCCAGAAGATGTTGAAATGCTGGAAGATTTAATCGTCTTAGCTTCAAATGATGCACTGGCAAAAGTAGAAGCTGAAACGGAAGCAACGATGGGTAAATACGCCAAAAATATCCCTGGCATGTAATAAAAGGGGTTCTACAACATTTGATGTTGGTCAGCAAAAAATGATTTAGATATACTTCTCAACCATATTCCGGAGGAAATTTTATTACCAACGCTAAAAAATAAAGAACCATAAAAGGACACAACTTGTTAAGTTAAAACATAATTTTTAATAAACTACAAAAAATGGGATACCGTTATGGATCCCGTTTTTTCTCTAATTTTCTAATGGTGTGAAAGAAAGGAAATGAAGCCTCTTGTATCCTGAACCGATAACAAAATTAATGGATAGTTATATGAAACTTCCTGGAATTGGCGCTAAAACTGCTGCTCGTCTAGCTTTTTTTACGATCAATATGAAAGAAGACGATGTGACAGACTTTGCTAAAGCATTGATCAGTGCTAAAAGGGATTTAAATTACTGCTCAATCTGCGGGCATATCACAGAAGAAGATCCTTGTTCGATTTGTCAGGATAAAACGCGAGACCGCAGTATAATTTTAGTAGTAGAAGATCCTAAAGATGTGATGTCACTAGAAAAAATGCGGGAATATCACGGGTTGTACCATGTTTTACATGGTGTTCTTTCTCCAATAGAAGGAACAGGACCTGAAGATATCAATATTCCGAGCTTGATCAAACGATTGCAGTCAGATGAGGTCACGGAAGTCATTATCGCAACCAACGCTACAGCTGAAGGAGAGGCTACAGCGATGTATTTATCACGGCTGATCAGACCAGCAGGAATCAAAGTCACTCGCTTAGCGCATGGACTTTCAGTAGGCAGTGATATCGAATATGCAGACGAAATCACTTTGCTTAAAGCAGTTGAAGGTCGGCGGGAAATAGAATAAAAAGTAGAAACAAGCACTCATTAGAAAAGGTCTCTTTCTACAGAAAAAAGGCGGTGGACATGTGCTGTTCAAAAAGAAACCAAGTTTACGCAATCAATACGATGCATCCTTATTAAAATTAATGGCACAAACCAAAAGAGACTGGGAATATGCAAAAAAAATTGAGCAATCTGTTTTTGAAAAAGACAGCTTACTTTATTCGCAGACTAAGCTGGCAGAAGTTAAGTATTTTTATTTATTTAAAGAAGCTCGCAATCGAGACATTAAAGGGGATACAACCGCCCTATGATCTTTTTTTGAAAAAGGATGATAGGGCTAAATAAGCAGAAAAAGACGAACTTAAACTGCCGGCGATCATAAAAGCTGACAGTCGCGGTAGTCTTTTTTTTCTTTATCCAAAATGAGCATAAACCGAACAAGCAGAAATTGACCCCCAATTGCTTAACAATTGCATTAGACTGTTATCGCTAGATACAGTATAATGTTAAGTAAGAAATAAAAGTAAGGATCAAAGGGGTTTAGTGCATTGAAAGGAACATTTATTACGATTGAAGGTCCGGATGGCGCCGGAAAAACGAGTGTGATCCAAGCTTTATTGCCTAAGCTTGAAAATGCTTTAAAACAAAGAATTGTGGCAACAAGAGAGCCTGGCGGCAGTCGAATTGCTGAAGAAATTCGCGAGCTGATTTTAAACCCTGAAAATACCGAAATGGATGTACGAACTGAAGCTTTATTATATGCAGCAGGAAGAAGACAGCATTTGGTTGAAAAAATTATTCCTGCTTTAGAAGCTGGGGAAATAGTGATTTGTGATCGTTTTGTAGATAGCTCTTTAGCCTATCAAGGAGTGGCACGAGGCATCGGTGTAGAACAAGTAGCAGCTATCAATCAATTTGCAACAGATGGTCTTACGCCTGATATGACGCTTTATTTAGATGTAGAAGCAGATGTCGGACTTGCCCGTATCAATCAAAATAAAGTGAATCGACAATTTGACCGATTGGATCAAGAAGATCTGAGTTTCCACCAACAGGTTCGTTCAGCTTATTTAGACTTGTTGAAACAGAATCCAGAGCGCATGCTTTTGATCGATGCCAGTCAAGAATTAGAACAAGTAGTCAGCGACAGTTACAATAAGATACTGGAAAAGTTAGCGTACGAATAACTATTAAAAGGGGTAGAGGGACATGAAATTAATTATTGCTATGGTACAAGACAAAGATAGTAACCGTTTATCAAATGAATTTGTAGATTCTGGAATTCGAGCAACAAAATCATCGACTACCGGCGGATTTTTAAGAGCAGGAAATACGACATTTATCATCGGGATCGATGATGAACGAGTGTCTGAAGTATTAAATATTATCCGTGAAAACTGTCAGTCAAGAGAGCAATTTATGACACCGCCCGTCAGTTTAGACGTGTCTATGGAAACGAATATGCCTTATCCGGTAGAAGTTCAAGTAGGCGGCGCAACCGTATTTGTTATGCCGGTTGAGCAGTTTGAACAATATTAACTATAGGTCGTGATGAAAATAACTGAAAATCTAAAATGGATTCAACCGGTTGTTTATAGGCAATTGCAGCAGACTGTGAAGAAAAAACAGTTGGCGCATGCCTATCTTTTTGAAGGAGTCTCAGGAACAGGAAAAAAAGAGATGGCATTATGGGTAGCTGCTTCTCTTTTTTGCCAGCATCCAGTAGAGGGGTTACCCTGTGAGGAATGTCTTTCTTGTCGGCGAGTCTTACAACAGCAGCATCCCGACGTAACAGAAATTGCTCCTGACGGTTTATCCATCAAAGTGGAACAAGTCCGGGACCTGAAAGCTGAATTCTCAAAAAGTGGAGTAGAAGGGCAGCAAAAAGTGTTTATCATAGAAGATGCTGAAAAAATGACTGTCGGTGCAGCGAATAGTCTTTTGAAGTTTTTAGAAGAACCTAATGGAAAAGCCATCGCATTTCTATTAACAACAGCGAAACAACGAATCTTGCCAACGATTTTATCTCGTTGTCAACTCATTCACTTTCAACCGCTCTCCAAGAAAAAATTATTAGCAGAATTAGAGAATAAAGAATTGCCGGCTAGCCAGTCAGCGCTACTGGTACATCTGACCAATAGTTTGGATACGGCGGTTAAGATGAGCCAAGATGAATGGTTTAATGAAGCCAGACAAATTATTTGGAAATGGTTTGTTTTGATCTCAAGAAATGAAGCGCAGAGTTTTGTCTTTGTCCAAACTGATATTATGCCTCACTTTAAAGAAAGAGAACAGTATTTGCTGGCCATTGATTTATTGTTGTTGGCTTATCGTGATGGATTAATGCTGCACTATGAGGCTGTTGATTTGCTGGCTTATCCGCAATACCGGGAAACAATTGAAAAAACAGCCAATCAAACCGGAGGAAAAACGTTAACCAAAACTCTTGAGATTATCTTATCAAGCAGGAAAAAACTAGAAAGCAATGTCAATGCACAAGGAGTTCTTGAGCAATTAGATTTATTACTGATGCAGCGTTAAGAACGGATCAGACGAAGATCATAATAAAGAGTGGGTGAGAAGGAATGGATAAAAAAACTTTATATGATAGCTTTACGAAGTTAGAACAAGATACCGATGCTACTCTGCATCAAATATCCGATTTAAAAAGCGAAGTTGAAGCACTCGTTGAAGAAAATGCCACTCTTCGAATTGAAAACCAGCATCTCAGAGATCGGTTAAGTGATCTTGAAAAGCTACAACGTTCAAATGAAGAAATCGTGGAACCTGAGATGAGTAAGTCACGTTTGAATTTGGAAAAGCTATATGAAGATGGATTTCATGTTTGTAATGTCTTTTATGGTTCACGCCGTATGGATGATGAGCCTTGTGCTTTTTGCTTAGACGTTATTTACGGCGATCGAAGATAACAATGAATGAAATAAGGGTGATTTCGGTTGACTATATCGGAGTCATCTTTTTCGGTTTGCTCATTTTTGTAAAGAGATTAGGTCCTTTTTTCTTGACAACAGTCAGACTTCGTCGCATATTAGAGAAGTTGCTGATATCCATCAGTTTTTAAGCTTTCAAACGTGTTCAAAAAAAAGAGTTAGAGGAAGGGTTATATGAACTTTAAGGCAATTATTAAACTAGCCCAATTGTATTCTACTACTGCCAGTATATTTCCGGTGTTGGTTGGGCTTTTATACAGTTGGTACCATTATCAAGAATTGAATGCAGTGAATTCGCTCGTTTTATTTGTCGCTGTTGTGTTATTTCATGCGGCAGTTAATACACGAGACGAGTATTTAGACTATGAGACAGCTAGCAATAAAAAGGATCCAAGCGCACAAGAAATGACGATCGGTAAGGAAAATCTTTCTATGCCGGCGGTCAAAAGGGTTTACTCGATTACAGGAATCATTTCAGCTTTATTAGGAATCTACTTAGTGACTCAAACCAGTATGGCATTGCTTTATATGGGACTTATTTGCTTTTTGATTGGGATTTTATATACTGCGGGTCCACTGCCGATTTCAAGTACGCCATTCGGCGAAGCTTTTTCAGGTATTGCAATGGGCTTTGGGATCTATTTTATTACGGTTTACGTCAATGCATTCAATGTTATGGCTCTTGATGGTCCAACGTTTGGAAAAATTTTCTTAGCGGCCTTGCCGATGGTTATTGTTGTTACAAATATTATGTTGGCGAATAACATTTGCGACTTGGAAGAAGATATTGAAGATAAGCGGTTTACGTTGCCTTATTATATTGGAAAACCAAAATCGCTTGTTTTGTTCAAGTGGCTTTACATTTTAGCTTATGTTTCATTGATTGTTTCAGTTTTTATCGGTGTTTACCCAAAAATGGTTCTGCTAGCTTTACTCTCTATTCCATTGGAGAAAAAGAATACAGATAAATTTTTGGCTGTTCAAGTAAAATCTCAAACCTTTATGTACGCTGTTCAGAATTCTGCTATTATTCCGGTTTTTCTGATCGTTGCCTTCGGATTGGGGATTTTATTGCATTTTTAAAACATGAAAATAATCAGATTTGTTAAAATAAATAAATTGGAATAGATCTGTTTAACAAGAGAGCGAAGTTGATTCGCTCTTTTTTGTATAATATGGTTTTTCTTTAAGAGTATATTATTAGAATTTCACTTCGTTGAGTGGTATATTGGATTTAGAACGATACTGCAAAAAAACAGAGGTGGGATTTAAAGTGCATAAACTAAATAAAATGTCTAACGTTGAATTAGAAGAGTTTTTAACGCGACAAAAAGAGACAACTAGTTTTACATTCACGATGACCAAAACAGACGAAACAGAAGAGGAAATCGTATTAAAAAACGAACCTAAAGCGTTTGAATTCCTTAAAGCACATAAAGATGAAACGTTTGAATTAAAAGAAGCCAGTGAATTAATTTAAGCGGTTACTGAATAAAGTGCAAAAATAACTACGCGTAGGCAGATAAAAAAAGGTGAAAAGATGTTTTTGTCTTTTTACCTTTTTTTTAGAGCTGCTCTATAAGCAGCAGAAAAGGAGGCAGGGCAAATATGAAAGCAGTCAGTATTAAACAGCCGGGTGGAGTCGAACAAATGGAGATTCAAGAACGCGATAAGCCGATTCCAAAAGTAGGCGAGTTATTAGTAGAGGTACATGCAGCAGCGTTGAATCGAACGGATATAGTAACACGTTCGAATCCCAGTCTAGCTGAACCGTATCCCGTTTTGGGTGTGGAAATTGCCGGTGTAGTTGTCGAAAATCGCGGAAATGGTGAAAAGTATAAGACGGGAACCAGAGTAGCTGGTCTAGTAAACCACGGCGGCTATGCAGAATATGCCGTTTTGCCAGCAAATCGTGCGATTCTTTTACCAGAAAATATGAGCTTTGAACAAGGAGCCGCTATCCCAGAAGTTTTCTTAACGGCATACCAAACCTTGTATTGGCTAGGAGAGTTAAAAACAACTGAGACCGTTTTGATCCATGCAGGTGCCAGCGGTGTAGGAACAGCTGCTATTCAAATGGCGAAACATTTAACCCAAGCTCGGGTTATTGCAACTGCTGGTTCAGCCGAAAAATTAGCCGTTTGCCAAACGTTAGGAGCAGATAAAACCATCAATTACAAAGAAGAAAACTTTGCTGAAGAAGTGCTTAATTATACCGATCAAGCCGGTGTGGATGTCATTCTTGATTTTATTGGAGCTTCTTATTGGGAGAACAATCTAAAAAGCATCAAAACAGATGGCCGCTGGGTATTGATAGGAACACTAGGTGGGGCAACTGTTAAAGAAGTAGATTTGGCAGCGTTGCTAGCAAAACGGATTACCTTAAAAGCTACCTTATTAACACCGCGCAGCGATGAATATAAAGCAGAACTAACGCAAGAGTTTCTCAAGATTGCCTTGCCGTATTTTAAACATGACACCATCCGTCCGATTGTTGACACTACTTTTCAATTAGAAGAGGTCATCCAAGCTCACCAGTACATGGAAGCTAATAAAAACATCGGAAAAATCATTTTGAAGGTTCGGGCTTAACTGTAAGGCTAAGTGAATATGAAGACAATAGGAGATCAAGAGCACTGCTTTTGGTCTTTTTTTTATGCTATAATGGGGAGCGAATTACACATTGAAGGAAGTGTCAGAAGTGGACCAATGGTTACAAGAAGACGAACGTATTGATTATTTATTAAGCCACCAATTAAAAATTATCCAGAGCCCGACCGTCTTTTCTTTTTCATTGGACGCAGTATTGCTAGGAGATTTTGCACAAGTGCCGCGACATGATCGAGCGACCATCGTAGATTTATGTGCAGGCAATGGTGTGGTGGGACTGCTACTGAGCCAGAAAACGAAAAGCCCTATCGTCGGTATTGAATTACAAAAACGGCTGGCGGGAATGGCCGAGCGCAGCATCCAGTTAAATGGTTTAGAAAATCAGTTAACCATGATTCACGGCAATTTAAACCAAGCGACCAATTGGATTAAAAAAGATTCCGTCGATGTGGTGACGTGTAACCCACCTTACTTCATCAACAAAGGGACCAGCGTAAAAAACCCGAATTCTCATTTAGCGATTGCTCGCCATGAATTGCACACAAATTTGGATGAAGTAATGAAAGAGACTAGCGGACTGTTGAAAATGAACGGCAAAGCGTATTTTGTCCACCGTCCGGATCGTTTACTCGAAATTTTGACCACTATGAAGAAACACCGCTTAGCTCCTAAAAAAATGCGCTTGGTTTATCCTAAAGTCGGAAAAGAAGCGAACACATTATTGATCGAAGGCATTAAAGATGGCAAAGATACCGGTTTTCGGGTTTTACCGCCGCTTTTTGTCTATGGTGAGGACAACCGGTATTTGCCTGAAGTGAGTGAGATGCTCTATGGCAAAAACAATTAGTTACTTTTACGTGCTGTACTGCGGTGATGGCAGCTTTTATGGGGGATATACAACCGATTTGACCCGCAGAGAACAAGAACACAATGAGGGCATTGGTGCAAAATACACCAGACCAGCTGGTCGTCGCCCGGTCAAACTGATTTATGCAGAAGCCTTTACGACACGCAGCGAGGCGACTAAAGCAGAGTATGCCTTTAAAAAACAAACGCGCAGGAAGAAAGAACAATTTTTAAAAGCACAAGGCGTCCTTTTGCCAATTGATTCAACTCAGTCATGTATTGTGAATACCGAACAGTTAATAGCAGAGGAGGAGAAAGAAAATGCAGAGTCAAAAGAGTTTTGAAAAAGAAAACAGAGGCATGTTGTATCTGGTGCCCACTCCTATTGGAAATTTGGAAGATATGACGATCCGCGGCATTCGGATACTGAAAGAAGTTGATCTTATCGCTTCTGAAGATACACGCAATACCCAGAAGTTGTTAAATCACTTTGAAATCAAAACGTCGCAGATCAGTTTTCATGAACACAATACCCAAGAACGCATTGTGCAGCTCCTCGAAAAAATGCACGAAGGAGTGACAATTGCACAAGTCAGTGATGCAGGGATGCCTTCCATCAGTGATCCCGGGCATGAATTAGTGGTAGATTGTATTGAAGCTGGGATACCCGTTGTTCCATTACCTGGAGCAAATGCCGGATTGACCGCTTTGATCGCTTCAGGAATTGCTCCGCAGCCTTTTTATTTTTATGGGTTTTTACCGCGCAAGAAAAAAGAACAGATTCAAGAATTGAAAGAATTAAATCAGCGGCCAGAGACCTTGATTTTATATGAATCGCCTCATCGTTTAAAAGAAGTGTTAAAAAATATGGTAAGTGTTTTTGGGGAAGAACGAAGAATCGTTTGCTGCCGTGAATTAACCAAACGCTATGAAGAGTTTATCCGTGGTACGATAGCGGAAGCTTTGGAATGGGCAACCACTTCAGAAGTACGCGGCGAATTTTGTTTGATCATTGAAGGCAACAGCGCAGCTTCTTTAATCGCTGAAGCGGATACCTCATGGAGCTCAATGACTCTTTCAGAGCATGTTAACGCAGTGATCGACGAACGAGGGCTTACCAGCAAAGAAGCAATCAAAGAGGTAGCTAAATTAAGAGACATAAAAAAACAAGAGGTTTATGCTGCTTATCATGAGCTTTAAAGAAAAAAGTGAATAAACGATAAAAAATGGCATTTTATCAATCATTTCCTAACTTTTTGGACAAGTTTCTCATTTAAATTAGAGAGCTTGTCCCGAAAGAGTAAAACCGGGGCAAAGAACGGTTAGAAAAGGGTAGATCGTCTCTCATTAATGAAAAACAGTATTGAGAATTTGGTTAATCTGTTTTTTTGCTTAATTGAATAAAAAAGACTTGCTCAAAAAAGAAATTTTTCGTATACTTATCGACAACACCATAAAATAATGAATGACAGAGATCATTCGTTTTAGGAGGAAAATAAAATATGGAACAACAAACGGCAACTGGTAATCCAACCATGTCAGGCTACCAAAAGAAAGTATTGGCTTCATCAGCAGTAGGATACGGATTAGAAAATATGGACATTATGTTCTTATCTTTTTCATTATCTTCTATCATTGCGGATTTGCAGCTCAATAGTGCGGCAGCAGGACTCATCTCAACGGTGACTAATTTAGGGATGCTACTAGGGGGCGTTTTATTTGGTGTATTAGCCGATAAACATGGTCGAATCAAAATGTTCAGCTACACTGTTTATATATTTGCTTTCGCCACAGCGGCTATGTACTTTGCAAACAACATCTACTTAATTTACTTCTGCCGATTTTTAGTGGGAGTAGGAGCAGGCGGCGAATACGGAATCGGTATGGCTCTGGTTGCTGAAGTATTTTCTAGAAAGAAAATGGGAGCGATGACGTCAATCGTCACAATTTCTGGACAATTCGGCTCTATTTTAGCAGCAATCTTAGCGGCACTTATCATCCCAACACTCGGATGGAACACATTATTCTTATTTGGTCTCGTGCCGGTCGTTATGGCTGTTTTGGTGCGCAAGCATTTGGATGAAACAGATGAATGGAAACAAGCACAAAAAGAAACGGACGGTCCTTCGACATCGATCAAAGAATTATTTAAAACCCCTAAGTTAACGCGCTTGACGGTTTCCTTGATGATCATGGCCACCGTTCAAATTGCCGGTTACTTTGGTTTAATGAATTGGCTGCCATCGATTTTACAAGAAAGCTTAGGATTATCGGTTTCAGACTCATCAATTTGGATGATTTCAACAATTATTGGTATGAGTATTGGCATGCTGCTATTTGGCCGTATCTTGGATAAATTAGGTGCCCGGACAGCTTATGCGCTGTTCTTAATCGCTTCAGCAGCTTCAGTCTTTTTGTTTGTCACAGCGACTAGCGAATGGACATTGTTGTTAGGAGGAGCGGTCGTCGGCTTTTTTGCAAATGGAATGTTTGCAGGGTATGGAGCAATCGTCGGCAGACTTTATCCAACTCACATACGTTCAACAGCTAATAATGTCATTTTGAATGTAGGCCGTGCAGTTGGCGGATTTTCATCTGTCGCGATTGGCCTCATTCTAGATCATTACAATTTGTTTGCGGTTATGTTGTTCTTATCTGCACTCTATTTAATCAGTTTTGTGATCATGATGAGCATCAAAGGCTTGAAAAAAGAACATTACCAAAATCCAGATTATAGTGTCGAATAACTCCTAATCATTACTAAAAAATCCCAAAAGAAGGTGCTGAGTAAAGCACTTCTCTTCTGGGATTTTTCGGTTCTTTATCAAAAATCGTGTTGGTAATGCTTAAATAGTGAAATTTCCTCCGGAATTTACGCGTCTGCTTGCAAGAAGCCATGAGAACGGCTGGAGCCTTATCTGTCTCCAGCCTTTCAAGCCTCAAACGAAGCCTAACCGCTTCGTAATTTGCATTGAATCCTTTACATGGCTGCAAGCAGACGCTATTCCTCCAAAAATTTCAAGATTGTAAAATAGATTCATTTTTCTTACCAACACCAAAAATAATAGAACCGATTTTTCGTTTTAGTTCTATACATCTTATTCTTCTAGTGAGGCATTTTCTTTTGCCAATAAGTCGCGAATTTCTTTTAAGTATTGTTCAGCAGCAGGTATTTCCACTTCCTCGCCGACTTCACCTGTTTCTTTTTTAAACTTAGCAGCTGCAGTATTAATAATTTTGATAAACATAAAAACAACAAAGGCAATCAGCAAGAAATTAATAATGGCTTGTAAAAAGGCACCATAAGCTAATGTGGTATTTCCGATTTTTAAAGATAAATTAGAAATGTCATGGCCGCCGATAACTATCCCAACTACGGGCATAATGATATCTTCAACGAGAGAGGTTACAATCGCTGTAAATGCAGACCCGATGACGACCCCAACAGCTAAGTCGAGTACATTTCCTTTAAAAGCAAATTCTTTAAATTCTTCTATAAAATTTTTCATGTGGTTTGCTCCTTCTTTTTCAACTGTTCTCAGTATAATAAAAAAGAGAAGCAATTAAAAGGGTGATCCCTTAAGCGTACTTTATTTAGTAGAACTAACTGACTGGTGAAACGTAAACTACAGCACAAAAAGGAACTAATAAGAAAGATTCTCTTAAATCCAATAGCAAATAGGTAGGCAGAAAAGCAATTTAAGGTATAATGAGGAGGAAATGAAAAAGGAATATACATAAAGGAGGAAAAGGAACATGACAAAAAAATTCAATTTTTTTATGATGGCATTTGCTGGTTTAGTTCTTTTGAGCGCTTGCGGAACAGAAAACAATGGAGCGACGGAATCATCCGTTAGTTCTAGTGCTGTTTCTGTTTCAGAGTCGTCAAGCCAGGAAGTTACAGCAGAAGCAGTTTATCAAAAAATGTATGATGATAGTTTAGCACAATTTGAGGCCGGTAAGCTGGATGAAGCGGCGGGCAGTATTGAAACGCTTTTGCAAAATGATTTATCCGATTATAGTGAGTTAAAAGAAAAAGCAGCTAAACTAAAAACAGAAATCAATTCAGCTCAAGCAGAAAAAGCCAAAGCAGATGAAACGGCGGCTATGCTAGAAAACTCAGCTTATAAAACAGAACGCACTTCAGATTTGGCAGCAACAGAGTTCGAAGCAGCTACCGGAAAAGATATCAAAACAGTCTCTGATGATGAGATTAAAACATGGTTAGCTGAAAAAGACGCAGCTGCTAATTCAGCCGCTGAATCTTCTGAAACAACCGATACATCAGCAGCAAGCAGTGCCGCTTCCAGCTCTTCAGCAGCTCCGACAATGACAGCAGATGAAGAACGAACAGCTGTATTAAATGAGGTTGTTTCGAAAACAGGAATTTCTCCTGAAGACAATCAATTTTATGTAACAAAAAATGATGATGGATTGTACCAAGTCGAAATCCGCCATGCTCATGAAGTAGAAGGAGTCGAAATTTCTAATATGGTAGGAATGTTCCAATATGATTTAACCAATAAAACGTTAATGAAAATGGATCCATTGACTGGTGAATACATTCCTTACACTGATTAACTAACTGTATATGCAAAAAGGATTGCCTTTTAAAAAACTAAAAAGGCAATTCGTTTATTTTTCTTTGAAAAACAGAATCAAGTGTTTCTTTTTCTGAGAAGTTTTTTCAGGGTAAGTTTAGATAGAGAAAAACCGCTTACTATCGAACCGATAACTAAGATAAATGAAGAGAATAAACTAGTTGATCCCGATCCATAAAAATAATCACGAAAGAGATAGAAAATGCCGAAGCCAATTAGTAAGGATAAAAGCATCCCTAGTACGTAATAACTTAATTTATAGGAAAAGGAAGCAAAGTCAGGTACATTTTCGTCTTTGTTGTCCATACTTCCGGTAACCGGAAGAAACTGCGGGCCATCTAATTGATTGTTAGCATTATTCTTTCCTACATTTACGCGTGAATACATTGAGCTGGAAATATTGTTTTCTTTATTGTACTTATTTTGCTGATCACGATCACTCATTCTTTTTTATCCTCCTCATTCGTTGATTTTCCTTATTGTTATAGTTTAAGTATACAATATAGCCCGTAAAAGATACAGAAAACGTCTTATTTTCCGTAACATCTTCAGGTTGAATGTAACATAAACGTGATATAAAAAATATATTTGACTAAAATGTATCTAAATTGGTAAAATTCATTTGAATTGTAACAAGATTTCCTGTAAATTTATTAATGTGAGCGATTTGGCTGAGGAGAATGTAAATAAATCACTTGCCAATAAAAAAAGTACTAATTGGTTAGTTAAAATAAAAAAAGTGGGGATAAAATGTGCGGATTTGTTGGGTATATTTCAAATAAAAAACACACGATAGAAGAGAAGCAAAAGACAAAAGTTCAAAAAATGAATAAAAGAATTGTGCATAGAGGTCCGGATGAAGAGGGCTATTATAGTGATGATACCATCGCTTTAGGGTTTAGAAGATTAAGTATTATCGATATTGAGAAAGGCCATCAACCTTTGTCCTATGAAGAAGAACGTTACTGGATTATTTTTAATGGCGAGATCTATAACTACATAGAACTTCGAGATGAATTGGTTGGAAAGGGCTATACGTTTCAAACGGACAGTGATACAGAAGTAATCATTGCAGCTTATTCAGCCTATAAAGAAAAAGTAACCAGCAAGTTAAGAGGGATGTTTGCATTCGTTATCTGGGATAAACTAGAAAAAACTTTTTTTGGTGCTCGTGATCATTTTGGTATCAAGCCATTTTATTATGCAGTAGAAAATCAAGGGTTGTATGTAGCCTCTGAGAAAAAATCGATTTTAAAGGTTATCAAAGACCGTCAATTAGACGAAGTAGCTTTGCAGAATTACTTGACCTTTCAATATATTCCTGGACTGGAAACCATGCATCAATCCATTAAGGAACTTGCACCTGGTCATTTTATTACGAAAAAACTGAATGAAGAAGTTAAAATCACTAAATATTGGCAAGCAGATTTTTTGCCCGTTGCTAAATCAGAAGAAACATTTGCAAAAGAAATCAGAGCAAGTTTATATGATTCAATTGAGAAGCATATGCGATCAGATGTTACAGTTGGTTCGTTTTTATCAGGAGGAATTGATTCTTCTATTATTGTTGCAATTGCGCGAGAATTTAACCCTAAGTTAAAAACGTTATCGGTCGGATTTGAAAGAGAAGGTTACAATGAAATCAATTTGGCTGAAGAAACCGCTGAAGAACTGAGAGTAGACAATTTTAGTTATACGATTACTGCCCAAGAATTTATGGATGAATTTCCGCGTTTTGTTTGGCATATGGATGATCCTTTAGCAGACCCGGCTGCCGTGCCGCAGTTCTTTTTATCCAGATTAGCTCGCGAACATGTGAAAGTCGCTTTGTCTGGCGAAGGCGCAGATGAGTTATTTGGCGGGTATGGGATTTATAACGAACCGCATGCTTTAAGAATGTTTAATCACACTGGGAAGGTTACCAATCAAGCGATTAACAGACTAGCGAAGCTGATGCCAGAAGGGGTCAAAGGGAAAAGCTTCCTTTTAAGAGGAACGATTCCTTTAGAGAACCGGTACGTGGGCAATGCAAAAATCTTTGAAGAAGCTGAAAAGAAGAAACTTTTAAAAAATTACAACGTACGTTATCCTTATCATGAAGTAACAAAACCGTTTTATGAACAGACGCTCGGCTACCATCCTGTTGATAGAATGCAATTGATTGATATCAACACGTGGTTAAGCGGTGACTTGCTGTTAAACGCGGATCGGACAACGATGGCGCATTCTTTAGAATTAAGAACGCCATTTTTGGACAAAGAAGTGTTTGAAGTAGCTAGACAAATACCAGCTAATTTAAGAATTGCACATGGAACAACAAAATACATTCTAAGAAAAGCTGTAGAAGGAATTGTTCCAGAAGATGTTATTTACCGTAAAAAATTAGGTTTTCCAGTTCCTATCCGTCATTGGCTTAAAGATGAGATGTATGACTGGGCTTTAACGATTATAAAAGAGTCTCAAACAGAACATTTATTGAATAAATCGTATATAGTGGATTTGCTTGATAAACACCGTACTGGCAAAATAGATTATTCGCGTAAAATATGGACAGCTTTAACATTTATGGTCTGGCATCGTATTTATGTAGAAAAATCTCAAGAATTTTTAACAGAGCCTCTAACTTATGCTGTTAAACAATAAAGTAGTGTAGGTTAGAAAAGCTAGTTGCAAATAATATCTTGAACGAAGTACACATCTATCAATGAGTTGCTTACTCGTCGGTAGATGTGTATTTTGTTTTCTTTTCATTTCTTTACAAAAATAGTGAGAAGCTGTAAGAAACGAATGCAACACAAAAGACCTCTCTGTATGGAGAGATGGATAATCTAATGTTGAATCCTTTTATGGTTATAAAGTCATTTCTTTTTTAATTTCAATAAAGGTAATATCTGATTTATCTTGATAGTCTTCAAGATAGAATGGTTGAATTGTGATATTATCATGGTGCTTGATAAAGTAAGCTTTTGATTTAGTATCCATGATCGATGTATATAAAGTTTCATCTTTATGTCCTTCTTTGAGATCTACTACCGCGCCTGTCGGGATATCGGCTTGTGATAAGATACGAAAGCCCTGTAAGATAGCAGCTTGACGTTCTAAATCTTTCGGTGTGTGAGCTACAAAAAAAGCAGAACGGACAAAACGCGATGGTGGTGTAAAATCACCTGGAAGACCAACTGCTCCGCTTCCTTCCCCAAACTTGGAAAGTACAGTCCCATTAAAGTCTTTGGTTTCAATATTTTCTGGTCTGATATTTAAGTAATTCTTCAAGTTTGTTTCATGCCAATGGAATTCGGGAGCATTCGTCAAAACACCATAAGGATTATCATAAGGAACCAGGTGTCCGTTTTTTGGCTCTAAAACAATTTTTCCACCTTCAGCATCCATAAAAAAGAAATGATTGCTCGTTGCTTGCAGTTCTCCTTCTCTATCTTTTTCCAATAAAACAAGTTTTTCAGCTTCTTCTCTTACTTCAGCAACATCTTTGCATCTGCTCAACAAATAATCAAAAGCTGTTGATGTAATGGTATTTATTTTCCCTTCTACAGCTTCTTTCGCAAATGAAGCATAGCCTGGAAACAAATTGCTGGAACCCATTAGTCCCATCTCATTGATTCCATCTCCTAAAGAAGCAATGTTAAAGAAGCCGGTTCCGATAGTTGCATACTTTGTGGCAAATGTTCTATCTTTTATTTTGAGGAACTCTTTATTGTTTTTTGGAATATAAAGAATCTTGTTATCTAATTTTACGCTAACTTCTAAAGTCCTACCAAAAACTATTCCTTCTGGGTAAGAAAAGCCAATTGTTGTGCACATCTTATTCGTCTCCTTTTTAATAACTAGTTAGTGTGATTTTTGGAATGTAAAAAAGACTTTTTCATCTTCTATCAGTATACTAACATAGTTCTTATCTACCTACATCCAAGTTATACTTTTCATAGGCGGAATTACCTTCTGCTTTTTTAGAATTGGATAAAAGCAATGCATATCATTGGAAAACGGTTTCTTCATGCTGTTATACTGCTTATAAGATAATCAGTCTATTAAGACTTTAGGAGGAATAGCAGATGGTACAAGAAACGTATTTGATTACAGGTGCAGGAACTGGATTTGGAAAAGGTATCGCTTTCGGTTTAGCAGAACAAGGGAAAAAGGTCATTGCCGGAGTTGAAACGATGTCAGAAGTGTCAGCGCTTGAAAAAGAAGCACAAGAAAAGAAGGTTGACATCCAAGTTGAAAAATTAGATGTGACTAACCCAGCTGATAGAGAAAGAGCGTGGACATGGGATGTAGATGTGTTACTGAATAACGCTGGAGTTTCTGAAGGCGGATCATTAGCAGATATACCAGAAGAACGTTTGCGGAATCAATTTGAAGTGAATGTATTCGGACCCATTCTATTGACTCAAAAATTTGCTAAAGCAATGGCGAAAAAACAAAGAGGGAAAATCGTCTTTATGTCTTCGGTTTCCGGTCTGATGGCAGATCCGCTATCTGGACCTTATGGGGGATCGAAATTTACGTTGGAAGCTTTTGCTGAATCGCTTAGCAAAGAACTACAAGAATTCAAGGTGCAAGTGGCGGTGATCAACCCAGGGCCTTACTTAACTGGGTTCAATGACCGCGAATTTGAGGCATGGAGAATGTGGCGTGACAATCCGGAAGAACGGCTTTTTGATTATGAACAGCTGGCTTTTCCTTATGAACAAATGGATCCAGAAGACGTCATCAAAGAAGCCATCAAAGTATTGACTGGTGAAACGAAAGATTACCGAAACGTTGTTCCAAAAGCAATGGTACCAATGGTCAAGAAGAGACAAAAAGAGTTATGGGATAAAAAGTACGATGAGAATTTGGGAGAAAGAAATGAACTGGTTCAAAAGTCAATCGACATTGAACCCGCTACGACTCCTGTCAAAGGTATCGTAAATAAGATAAAAGACAAGTTGTGAGATTGAAAAGAAAGAGAATTGCCTTTGTGGCAGTTCTCTTTTTCGGCTCTTTAACAATCGTGTTGATAATTCTTAGACAGTGTAATTTCCTCCGGAAATTATGTGTCTGCTTGCAAGAAACCATGGGATCGTCTGGAGCCTTTCGTGTCTCCAGCCTTTCAAGGTTTGTCATGGTTGTTGCTGCTTTAGCAGTTTTACAGACATAATACACTTGGGCTCACGCCCACAGTGCTACTTTGAATCATCCTTTATATGGCTGCAAGCAACCACTATTCCTCCAAAAAATTTAAGAGAGTGGAATAGATTTATTTTACTTACCAATATCAAAAATGATAGGATCCTAAATTTTTAAAAACTCTTAACAAAAAGATGTCAATTTAGTTAAACTTTTGAACTACTCCCACTTACGCTGTCGCTTAGAAGTGAGAGATTCTTGGGAACAAAGTAGACTTAACAGCGGATGTCTTTACTGTCAGAGGTTGCTTTTATGGACCAAGCTATCCCCGCAGTACCTGCGGTTTTATTTTTTTATACAAGTTGTAAGGACCTCAATCCCTCTTGCAGAATAGTAATACTCGCATTGATATCTCGGTCATGAAGTATCCCGCATTCCGGGCAGATCCATGCTCGTATGTTCAAGGGTTTCTTTCCGTCCCGATGGCCACATGCAGAACAGATCTGACTGGAAGGGAACCACCGACTGACTTTAATGACTTTCTTTCCATACCAATCTGCTTTGTAGGTCAATTTTTGTACAAAAGCCGACCACGACACATCGGAAATACTTTTGGCGAGTTTATGGTTCCTTTTCATGCCTGAATGGGAACAAAAAACGAGACAACTTGTTGAACAACGTTCAAACGACATTCATCTCCCCTTAGAGAAGAGGGAGTCTTCTGTCGGGAATTGATAAAAAATAAGCTAGAAGTGTCAAGAAAGTGTCACTTCCCGAAAAAATATCTTTTTCGTACATAAGAAAGATAGCAAAAAAAAACAGTTCCATTTATAATCAAGAAGTAGAAGAAGAGGTAGGGAATAAGGGAGGAAACACTCATTTGATCGAGTTAATTGAAGAATTCAAAGCTAATTATAAAGCGATTATCCATTCAGATAAGTTAAGTGACCGCAAAAAAAATACGATGCTTAAAAATTTGTTAATCGATATCGAAAGTATCTTTTTTAAATCATGCAGCAAGGAACAACCTTCCATTGAAAAACAACAAGAAGCAGCTAAACAACTTTATCAAGACATAAAAATGGATCTCCTTTCTTACTAACTAGAAAGAAACTGATAGAAAGTACTGCACCCAAAAAGCCGAGAGAAATCTCTTCTTTTGAGGTGCAGTACTTTTTTGCAAAAGAGAAATTTATAGATAATTCTAGCGAAAATAAGTAATCCATTCTATCTTAAGCAATATAATGAAATCCATTAATTATTTAATGCTTATCGTTAAATAATAGTTGTTTATCATAATTTAAAACGCTATACTTTGTGTGAATTAAACAAAAGGAGTGGTAGATGTGAATAAAAAAATTATCTTTACAAGTAAACTATTGAATATCTTTTTGAAATTCCTGGGGATATTGAGTGTTTTTATAATTGTCTTATTTATTGTCGGCGCTAAGTTTGGGTTTATGAAGGTGTCAGATTTTGAATTAACGCAAAGTTCTTTTCCGCTTTTCGGTATGGGATATAGCTCTACCACTAATGTAGAACTAGTGCAGCTAAGAGAAGGATACATCATATTTAGTATTGGAATAATAGTGAGTATGATTTATGCAGTTCTATTTTTTGTAGCGAGTTCTATTTTTAGCGATATCTCAAATGGTGAATCTCCATTTAAAAAATTGCAAGTAAAGCGGCTAAAAAGAGTTTCTTGGCTGTTTACCAGTACGATTTTTATTCCCCTCATTTTACAAAATGTTCTTCATTGGATCCTAATTCCAGGTGGATACTATTTTATTAGTTTAGGAGGGACAGAGTTGGTTACAGCCATTATTTTTTATATTTTAGCCGAAATTTTTGCTTATGGTGCAGCATTGCAAAGAGAAGTAGATGAGACATTATAGGGAGGGATCAACATGGCGATTATTTTAAGATTAGACCGAGTTATGGCAGATAGAAAGATGTCCTTAAATGAGCTGTCTGAAAAAGTTGGCATTGCAAATGTTAATCTCTCCAAAATCAAAACAGGTAAAGTTAGTGCTATCCGATTCTCAACGCTAAATGCCATCTGCAAAGTTTTGGATTGCCAACCGGGAGACATTCTCGAATATACACCTGATGAATAAGTTCTTATTCGGGACTAAAAGAAGTGTGTTAGTATAGTAAAGAACAAGAATTTGTAAGCGTTTATTTAGATGTTGAGATTTGTGTCAATTTATTTAAAAAAGTAAATTATAAAAGGAGGAAGTTTATGTACTTAATTTCGGGAACGTTATTTTTCATAACTTCATTTTTTATTTTTATAGGTAATTATGTATTAAGTGATATGTATTACAATGAGATAAACGGTTTTATTTCATTTTTCGCTATGATTTATTTAATTATGGGTGTTGTTTTTTATTATGCTCACTACTCTGAGAATATTAAAAAGTAATAAATAAGTAAGTTTTTCTTGAAAAGTCTATTCAGATGATTTAAAACAGGAGGATAGTTTATTTGAAAGTATTATTTCATACAGTCTCATTTATAATGTTGATATCACTTGTAATTGTTTACATCTCTTATGTTCATTACGATGGAAATTTAATTTGGATTCCTGGTATTTTACTATTTACAGGACTATGTTTTAATTGGTACCTCTTTTCTAGCTTATTTAATAAAATAAGTAAGGATAAGGAGAAATAACAATGAAGATAACGAAAATATCTACAGTTATAGCTATTATTATTGGAATAGGCTTCTTATATATGAATATACCATTTGATAAGCAAACACTTTATTTTATGCCGCTGATAATTATTGTTAATTTAATCCGAATATGGGAGAAAGCTAAAAAACAAGGATAACACTCGCAGAGTAAAAGAAATCGTATTTTAATAAGTTGAAATAGGCAGCATGCAAATAGCATGCTGTCTATTTAGTCTATCAACTCAAAATTTGTTTCTACTTTTTTGCTGCTGGCTTTCCATAAAATTAAGGAGATAGAAAGAGTTCCTAAAGAACCAAGGATGATGATGCTCCTAAGAGTCATGAATTGAGTGGTGATTCCGAATAATAAAATCATTATCATAGTAAAGAGCGATTCAACTAATCCGTACAGACTGCCGATTCTGCCCATAAGATCAACTGGAATGTTTAACTGGTAAAAGGATTGAAAGCCTGTATTTGCAAAAGCTAGAGAAAAGGCTAAAACAAAAAAGCCGATACTAGCAGCAATAAAGGAAGTTGAAAAGGCATAAATGAGATAACCAATAGAAACCAAAAGAGTCCCTCCGCCCATCATCAGAGCTAACGAAAGAGAATCAGCTACTGCTACTGTGGCTATCGATCCTACTAAAATTCCAGCACCAGCTACACTAACTAAAAATCCATACTCTTGATTGGATAAGTTTAATACACTGATTGAAAAGGTTGCTTCGAGGGAATCCAACGCGGTAGCCATGACGGTTATTCCGCTAAAAGAGAAGTAAATTTTCATAATTAAACGATAGCTTAAACTAAACGATTGAACAGCTTTGAAATCAGCTTTCAGCATATTTAAAGAGAGCTTTTCATGTAAGGCTTTTTCACTTATGGTTTCAACATTAGGCAAAAATAAAGTTAGAACACCAGCTGAAAATAAAGCTGCAGCATTTGTCAAAATAGCAAAGTTTGGTGTTCCAAATGCTAAAAGTATTCCGGCTACTGCTGGGCCAATTAGAAATGCTCCTGAATCGATTAAGCTGCGAAAGGAATTAAATTTTTTGATTTGTGCAGCGGCCAAAGTACGTGTGATATAAGACATGGAAGTCGGTTGGAAAACAGCATTGGCACTGCCTAAGGTAAAAACAATAAAATAAACGATCCAAAGAGAAGAGAAAAAGGGAAGCAAAGCAATCACTCCAGCACGAATTAAATTCAGAGCAATGAGAAGAGTGCGTTTATTCAAACGATCAATCAAACTGCCTGCCCAAAAATTAGTCAGCACAGTGGCTAAAGGTTGCATAATATAAAGCCCTGTGACAGCAAGCGCATTGTTGCCGCTACTTTCTAAGACAGCTAAATTAAGCGCAATAAAATAAATCCACTCTCCAATATTTGCTATCCCGATGGTTACTAATAAAATAATAGGATTTTTCCAAGCTGCTATTGTTTTACTGTTCATTGTTATCATCCGCCTTCACCGCAATTTTTAAGTTAAATAAAAAAATTCACCTCCAAGACTATTTTGTCTTGGAGGCGAAATTTAATCTCATCGCGGTGCCACTCCATTTTACCAATATGTCGCCATATTGATCTTAGCAGGTACTTCAGCAAATAAACGGATTATACCTTTGCCCGATAACAGAGGCGTTCTGTTACATCATCACCAAAATGAAGTTCCGATGCACTGCTCAGAGGCTTGTTTCAACAAGTATTCATTTACTCTTTTTCAGCTAACAGAGCTCTCTATGAAATGTCTGCTTGTTTACTCTTCTCATCACTGCATTTAATTGATTGTTATCCTATCATTGTTCATACAGCATTGTCAATAAAGAAAGTAAAGATAAGAGGCGAAACATGAATTATTCTCATATATATACATAAAACTTATAGAACGAGTTAATGGATTAAATTTTCTACAGTTACTGTTTCACCTGAATCAACAACAGCTTGCAAACGTTCATTAGCACTAAAATCAGATTGATTAATTACTAAACTATATTTTTTCTTTAGTTAATGTAGTAGTTTGTATTGTTTTGCTCTAAATATTTTTTTCACAATAATAAAAATGAATAACCATCTTTTATCCATTTAATTCCTTTGGAAAAGCGTTATCACTTGTTTTTCAAGACTTTCTTTTTATTTCAAGCGTGTTTTTTAATGTAGAACGAAGGGTTATTTTTTAAAAGATAGTATTTTAATGCACTTTCTTTTTAAAAAAATAATATAAGTGATATAATGCACATTAGATGTAAGAAATTTTATAGGAGGTTTTATTTTGAAAGTTATTGTAGTAGGAACATCTCACGCTGGTTATGAGGCAATCGAAACATTATTGAAGGAACAACCCGATGCAGAATTGCATTTATATGAACGAGGGACAACCGCTTCATTTTTATCTTGCGGAATTCAAAGCTACTTAGAAGGTATTTCGGAATCGTTGGATCGTCTACATTATGCAACAGAGAAATCATACTTAGAACAAAAGGTAACGATTCATATGAACAGCGATGTTATAGGCATTGATCCAGCTGGCAAGAAAATCACTGTTAAAACAGAAAACGAAGAAACAGAAGAAAGCTATGATAAGTTGATCATCACCCCTGGAGCTGTTCCGATAGAACTACCGATTCCAGGAGCGGATTGTGAGAATATTTTTTATGTACGTGGCCGCGACTGGGCAGCCAAAATCAAGGAACGTATGAAGAAAGCGAAAAAAGCCGTTGTTGTCGGCGGAGGCTATATTGGTATTGAAGTAGCGGAAGCATTTGCTAAAGCTGGTATCGAAACAACGGTTGTTGATGCTTTAGACCGCGTTTTGGCTACTTATTTAGACACAGAATTTACCGATACTTTAGAAGCCCATATGGAACAAAAAGGATTAAAAGTCCGTACTGGAGAAATGGTAAAAGAAATCCAAGATGATAAAGGTTCAGTTGCTAAAGTTATTACTGATAAAGGGGAATACGAAGCAGATACGGTGATCATGGCGGTTGGTGTTCGTCCTAATACGAAATGGCTTCAAGGAATCGTTGAATTGAACGAAGATGGTACTGTTGTTATTGATGACTACATGGAGACGTCACAAAAAGATATTTTTGCAGCTGGAGATGCGACAAAAGTTCCTTTTGCTCCAAGTAACGGGTCAAAATTGATTGCATTGGCATCCAACGCTCGCCGTCAAGGTGTGATTGCAGCGAAAAATATCATGGAGAAAGAAGTTAAAATGCCAGCTGTTTCCGGTACTTCTGGTCTTTCTTTGTTTGATTATAACTTTGCTTCTACAGGAGTCAAAGACTGTGATAGCGATACTATAGAAGCTGAAGTAGCTAGCACATATGTTGAAGAGAGAATCCGTCCCGCATTTATGGGCGACGAAGATTCTGTATTGATGAAAATCCATTTCGAAAAAGACAGCCATCGAATCGTTGGGGCTCAACTGATGTCAACATATGATATCACAGCGGCGATCAATACCTTGTCAGTGTGTATTTCAGCAGAATGGACATTGGAACAGCTTGCTCTTGCGGATTTCTTCTTCCAGCCAGGCTACAATCGTCCATGGAACTTCCTGAACGTTCTCGCACAAGAAGCACTGGGTGAGACTTTTGGAAGCGATAAAATGTTGTTCTGATTAAATTTAAAATGAACTAATAGAATCTTATAAAATAAAACTCACCTCTAAATGCATTTAAATGCTGCTAGAGGTGAGTTTTGTTTATGGGTAATGAAAAATTTGACTAGCGTTTGTGTCGAAGTGTTCGGTTTTAACAGATTAATTTTCGATACGTATATTTTATTCAAATTTCAGTTGCCGATACTATTTGCCGAAGAACCTAGAAAAATCAGATCAGTTTTTCTGTTGATTGTTTTTTTGTTCTTCTTTTTCCTCCTCTTCTTCTTCCTCTTCCTCTTCCTTATATTCTTCATCGTTATCCTCACCATAATAATCTTCATTGTATTCTTCATCTTCTGTATCTTTTTGCTCTTCTCGTTCTGCTATTTTTTTGTCGTCGTAGATAAAGATATTATGGAAGATTTTTAAAATAGGGCGTGCAGTTAAAAAGATTGCACCTACTAAATAAAGATACGTCCCATAAATATCTGGGATAGGGGTTAGGCTGGCTATACTTCCAATAACATAAAATATTCCTGTAAGGAGATCAGTGGTTAAAGAGATAAGGGAATAACGATTTTGAAAGTACAAACGAAAGCGACCGCTCTTTATTTCGATATCTTCTTCTTTACCAGGGTGAAGATCATGTTTTTTACGATTAATTTTTGGCATATCCATTTACCTCACTTTATTTATCAAACGTTTATTTTTCATTATACAATTTTGTATTTTCTATTACCAAGAATAAACTCCTATAAGCAACTTTTACGCTTCTGAAAGTTAGGTAAAAAATATCCACAAACTGATTTAGAGTTCATGATTATTTTAATCTTTTTGAATATAACGAGCTACAGGATAATCAGATACAGGTAAATCAGTTGGTTCATTCAGAATTAATTGAGTTAAGATACGGCCAATAATTGGTCCTGAAGTTAAGCCTGAAGATCCTAACCCGCTGGCTACATATAAGCTAGGTGATTCAGGGATTTCGCCGAAGAAAGGCGCAAAGTCAGAAGTAAAAGCACGTGTACCAACACGCGTTTCTTTGATCGTCGCTTTAGCTAAGCTAGGAGCCAATTCGGCAGCTTCTTTCAACATAACAGTTAGCTTTTCCTCAGTGGGTGTCAAATCATATCCTTCATCATTTTCATGAGTAGCTCCAATCACGATCCGTCCATTTGGAAAAGGAATCATATCTTTCTCTCCATCTGGCATGACTACAGGCCAGTTTTCAGTTTCTTGCTCTACTTCCAAATGAATCAACTGTCCTTTTTGTGGACGGATGTCGACAGAAAAACCTAAAGGCTGTAAAATTTCCGGTAACCAAGCACCTGTTGCTAAAACGACAGCAGAAAATGATTTAGTATGTGTAGGTGTTGCAATAGTATAAGTACCGCTCGGGGATACCGTTAACTGAGCTTTCTCAGCAAAATAATCTGCTCCATTCGAAATAGCTGCATTCACTAGTTTTTTAGTCAGCAATGCCCCATCAACTCGTGCTCCGCCAGAAGCAAATAAAGCCGATTGTTCCGTTTTTAACAAAGGCAGCTTGGCTTTAATTTCAGCGGGTGAAAGAATGGATAGTTCGCCAATCTCCGGAGCACTTTCTCGTCGTTTTAACGCTATTTTTTCAAGTTTTGTTAATAAATTAGGCGTTTTTTTAAAGACTAACGTTCCAACTTGACGATAAATAGCAGAATGGGAAATATCTTCATTTAAATCATGCAGTAATGTTGGGTAAAAAGCTGCACCAGCAGCGGCTAATTGGTACCATTGTTTGTTGCGACGTTGGGAGAGCCAAGGGCAAATAATTCCCGCTGCAGCTGAAGTCGCTTGCCCAGTTCCTTCATCGTAAATTGTGACCGCATAACCTGCAGCGCTAAGATAAAAGGCAGTGGTTGCTCCCACAATGCCAGCGCCTACAATTGCAATGGATGTTTTGTTGTTCATAATAAGTCACCTTTTTTCTTTAGATTCTCTTCTAGTTTAGCATAAGAGCAAAGAGAAAAAGACGGTTTATTTTGAGAGTTTCAGAAATATCCATTCGACTCTTTAGTTAAAGCTTTGTTTAGATAAAAAGTGAAAAAAACTAAGGCTGTTCAGCCTTAGTTCAAGAACTAGAAGATACGTTTTTAGAAAAATCGTTTTCAAAGCAGGAAAGGAAATCGCAAAGTCAGTATTAAAAGGATGAATCAGGTTCTTTCAAAAAAAGGAGTTCTTCAGGTGTTGATTGACGATTAAGAATTTCGTTGCGATGTGGGTAACGGCCATACTTCATTAAAATATCTCGGTGTTTTATTTCAAACTCTAAGTTCGTTTCCAATCCTTTTTCTGAAAAGCGTTTTAAAGCTTCTTCGTGGATTACTAAAGATTCGGAATGCATCAAAGGCATATACAAAAAGCTGCGCTGTGCCGCATTTAATTGGTTCAATTCTTTTTGTTTCATAGCTTCTTGGGCTAAAACCAGGGCCATACCATCATAAGCAAAGGAACGAGGATCATTTCGGAAAATATTTCGAGAAAACTGATCCAAAACGATGATTTCTGCTAGACTGCCTTTAAGCGTCTCACGCCATACCGCTAATTCTCCTTGAATCGCTTGTTGATGACAAGCTCCGAAACGCTGGCGAATCTCTTCATCCAATTGTTCATCTTTTTCAAACCATTGTCTGGGCTCAACTTCTTCAAACCAAAAATGTATGATTTCTTGGTACTCCATCTGAGAACCTCCTATTGCGTTATTTATTTAGGTTATCCCCATGTGGATAACTTTAAGAGCAGAAAATCTACTTATCAACAAGTTATCCACAGACTGTCCACAAGTAATTGTTGATTTTTAAAGGCATCATCTCGGATCCTATTCGAAATGATGCCTTTAAGTGAACTCATTTTACTAAATACATTTCTAATTTAAAAGAAGCTACCGAATTTGTCCTTCTCCAAAGACGATGTATTTGGAAGAAGTTAACTCAGCTAGACCCATTGGTCCTCGAGCATGTAGTTTTTGAGTGCTGATGCCAATTTCGGCGCCGAAGCCAAATTCAAAACCATCAGTGAAACGAGTAGAAGCATTAATATAGACTGTGGATGAATCGACTTCACGGTGGAACTGTTGTCCAGCAAAGTAATTATCTGTTACGATTGATTCAGAATGCCCTGTACTGTATTGATTGATATGGTTAATGGCTTCATCCAAGGAAGAAACGACTTTTACAGCTAAAATAAAATCTAAAAACTCTGTTTCCCAGTCTTCTTCTGTTGCAGGCTGCGACTTCTTCAAAATGCTAAGAGCTGTTTCATCCGCTCGCAATTCGACGTGGTATTCAGCCAAAGCGGCTTCAATCACGGGTAAGAATTCAGCAGCGACGTCTTCATGAATCAACAAAGTTTCAGCGGCGTTGCAGACGGAAGGGCGAGAACATTTTGCATTGACGATGATATCGGTAGCCATTTTCAATTGCGCGTCTTTATCGATGTAGACATGGCAATTGCCTGTGCCGGTTTCAATGACGGGAACAGTCGCTGTTTCCATCACAGTTTGGATCAAACGTGTGCCTCCGCGAGGAATTAAAACATCCAAGTAGCGGTTTAAGCGCATCATGTCGCGAGAAGTTTCTCTGGTTGTGTCTTCTACCAATTGGATAGCTGTTGTTGGAAAGTTAGTTTTAGCTAAAGCTTGCTGCAAGACAGTGACCAAAGCTTTATTGGAATGAATGGCTTCTTTTCCGCCGCGTAAAATGACCGCATTTCCTGATTTAAAACATAAGGCACCAGCATCTGTGGTTACATTTGGCCGTGATTCATAAATAATACCGATGACTCCAAGCGGTACACTTTGTTTGCCGATGGTTAAACCTGCTTCATTTTTCCACATGCCGCTCACTAATCCGATTGGATCAGGTAATTCAGCGATCTGTACTAGACCATCCGCCATAGCTTGCAGACGTTCTTCATTCAAAACTAACCGATCCAATAATGTTTCAGCAATATGATTTTCTTTAGCTGCTGCTAAATCTTGCAGATTGGCTGCAAGAATGGCTGAAGTATTTTCCAATAATGCCTGACTCATTAATTGAAGCGCAGTATTTTTCTCTTTAGATGAGGCTTGAGCCAAGTAACGACTGGATTTCTTTGCCTTTTCGCCTAATTCCACTAATGTTTCCATTTATTTTCCTCCTCTTTAATTCGCTTGTTTAGCAGTAAAAAGTGTCCCGATATCTTCTCCGGCAATAATGTTAAAGATAACTGTCGGATCTTCGCCATTAGCTAAGACCATTTGACCGGAGCGCTCTAAAATATGTTCAGCGGCATTTAGTTTAGTAATCATTCCACCCGTACCAAATTTTGATCCGACTCCTCCTGCAAGTGCAAGAAGTTCAGGAGTGATATGATGAACTTCATGGAATAGTTGGGCCTTTTCGTCTTCATTAGGATTTCGATCGTAAAATCCATCAATATCGGACAACATGATCAGCAAATCAGCTTCTGTAATTCCTGCTACGATCGCGGATAATTGATCGTTGTCTCCAAATTTCGTTTCATGATCCAATTCATCGACGGCTACTGTATCGTTCTCATTTACAATCGGGATAACTTTTTTCATTAATAATTGTTCAAATGTATTGATCGCGTTCAACCGGCTTTCAGGAAATTCTACAATATCGCGAGTCATTAGTACTTGTCCAATTACTTGTCCATAATTAAAGAAGAAGCTGCTGTATAAGTTCATCAGCTCGCTTTGGCCAACAGAAGCAACGGCTTGTTGTTCGGGAATGGTTTTAGGAGCTTCCAGCAATTTTAGTCGATGAAGTCCGACCCCCACAGCACCAGAAGATACCAAAATAACTTCTTTTCCTTGATTTCTCAAATCACTTAACACAAAAGCTAATTTCTCCAGCCGTTGCAAGTTAACTGTACCATTAGGATACATAATGGTGCTGGTACCAACTTTTATAACGATTCGTTTACATAAAGTTAAAGCTTGTCTTGCTGTTTTATTCATTACACTCATCCATTCTTTCAAGATACAGTCATTTAAAAGCGAATATCAAATGACTTTAATTGTCTATCATTTTAACAGTTTTCACTTTAAAAGACTATCCTTCAACATTAAAGCAATTTTTTTGTAAATGCGGCCCTTTTTTAAAAGCAGCAGATTATATGCTATAGTTACGTTAATGAATAGAAGAGGAGCGGATGATTTTGACACAAGAACAATTTCCAAAAGGATTTTTATGGGGCGGAGCGGTCGCAGCCAACCAATTAGAAGGAGCATATAACGAAGACGGAAAAGGCTGGTCTGTCCAAGACGTTACACCTCATGGCGGATTCGGCCCAATCACGGAAGAACCGACAGAAGACAATATGAAATTAGTCGGAATCGATTTTTACCACCGTTATAAAGAAGACATCAAATTATTCGCGGAGATGGGTTTCAAAACATTTCGTACGTCGATTGCTTGGTCTCGTATTTTTCCCAATGGTGATGAAGCTGAGCCGAATGAAGCAGGATTGAAATTCTATGATGATTTATTTGATGAATGTTTAAAATACGGCATTGAGCCTCTAGTGACTCTTTCTCACTATGAAACGCCATTGCACTTATCTAAAGAATATGATGGCTGGGTAAATCGTAAAATGATCGATTTTTACGAAAATTACGTGCGAACAGTCTTCACTCGTTATAAAGGAAAAGTAAAATACTGGCTGACCTTCAATGAAATCAACTCTATTTTACATGCGCCATTTATGAGCGGTGGGATTTACACGGCACCTGAAAAATTAACACAAAAAGACTTGTATCAAGCAGTGCATCACGAATTGGTAGCGAGTGCGTTAGCAACCAAAATTGGGCATGAAATTATGCCGGAAGCTCAAATCGGCTGTATGGTCTTGACAATGCCGGTTTATCCGCTCACATCTAATCCAGATGATATGATTGCAGTGATGGAAGCTGAACGCAAAAACTATTTCTTCTCGGATGTCCATGTGCGAGGAGCATACCCTGGCTACATGAAACGCTTCTTCCGTGAGAACGATGTTGAATTGGATTTTGGGCCAGAGGACGAAGCAATTCTTAAAAATACGGTCGACTTTATTTCATTCAGTTACTATATGAGTGTTACAGAAACGGCTGATGAAAGTAAACGTAAGCCTGGTAAAGGCAATATTTTAGGCGGCATACCGAATCCGTACTTAGAAGCTTCTGAGTGGGGCTGGCAAATTGATCCAAAAGGATTGCGCATTGTATTGAATGACTTTTGGGATCGATACCAAAAACCACTTTTCATTGTTGAAAATGGCTTAGGTGCTAACGATGAATTGATCACCGATGAAAATGGCAATAAGACCGTGAATGATGATTACCGAATCGACTACTTAAACGATCACCTTGTTCAAGTTGGAGAAGCGATCAAAGACGGTGTCGACCTAATGGGGTACACCACTTGGGGCTGTATTGACCTTGTTAGTGCTTCAACAGCTGAATTGAAAAAGCGCTATGGTTTTATTTATGTCGATCGTCATGATGACGGCACAGGTACATTAGAACGCTATAAAAAGAAAAGCTTTTACTGGTACAAACAAGTGATTGAAACCAATGGTGCCAGTCTTCATATAAAATAATTTGTTAATAAATAAAAAGGCTCTTGCAGAAGTTTGGCAGGAACCTTTTTTGTTGAATTAAACTTCAAACTATTTTATCTGTCTTTTGATTGATTTCTTTAAAAGCCTAGACTCATAATAAAAAAGCCTCCTTTCTCTTGAATAAAACAGGAAAAAGAGGGCATTTTCTTGCTGCTAGCAGGAATCCTATTGATTTAGTCGGAAATTGGCAGGGATGGCCTACGTTTTCGTATCCAAAAAAGTTTGCGTGCCTTAAATGATAGCATCTCGCACGTTTAGGGCACGCAAACTAGATTTGCCTGCCTTAATGATTGGTATTTAAGCAGTTTAGGGCATGTAAAAGGAATTTTCCTGCCCTAACACTAGAGAGTTAAGCGACTTAGGGCACGGAAAAGAGTTTACGACCTGATCACTAGAAAACTTAATGATTCAAGGTCCTTAAAAGGAGATTAACGACCTTATTGCTAGAGATTCAAATGACTTAAGGTTTTTAAAAGGGGGGAAAACACTATTTTTTAGGTTTATTTCACTGATTCTGTTCTAAACGAGTAGGAGGAACCTTACGGTTCCGACCTCTCACACCACCGTACGTACCGTTCGGTATACGGCGGTTCAATAACTTGAGTATCTTGTTTGGGCAGACGCATACAGTTGGGATAAATCTTTTAATCCCCACTTTATGAGTCTGTCTTTTGTTATAGCTGTATGAATAATGTGGTTTTTGGATGTTCTCCAGTACCCTTTTCGAGAAGCAGCTAATTTTAATGCGTCATCATGTTGGATACCATATCTTTTTAACATAGTATAACGTGTTTTAACTTTCTTCCATCGTTTCCAGATAAGTTGCCGAAGCCTGTGGTTTAACCAGGATTGTGTTTCTGCTATAAAGGTTTTCATATAACTGATACCATAATAATTAATCCAACCAACGGTAACTTGATTAATCTCTTTTACAATGTTCAGGAAAGTTCCTGGTCGTTTACGACTAGTTAGTTTTTGAAGTTTGTCTTTGAATCTTCGTTGTGCCGACTTAGCAGGTCGGCATCCAACTTTCCCATGTGGTTCATAATATGGAATCCTAAAAACTTCGCTTTTGTTGGAGTGGTCACCTTGCTTTTCTTTTGATTTACTGTTAGTCGTAAATCTTTTTCTATATACTCAGTAACACTCTCCATGACTCTTTCACCAGCACGCTGACTTTTAACATAGATAACGAAATCATCCGCGTAACGAATAAATTTATGCCCTCTTCTTTCTAGTTCTCGATCTAGTTGGTTTAGATATACATTTGCGAGTAAAGGTGACAGTGGGCCACCTTGCGGTGCCCCCTTATCTGTTTCGATATAGATATCTTTATCTAATATCCCAGAGCGAAGAAATTTCCAGATTAACTTTAATACAACTTTATCTTGGATAAATTCTTCTAAATAGGCTCTAAGCTTTTGATGGTGGATGGTATCGAAATAACTTTTCAAATCGCAATCGACCACTATTCTATACCCTTCTTCATAATATTCTTCCGCTTTTTGTATGGCTTGATGGGCACTTTTACCTTTACGGAAACCAAAACTATTATTTGAAAAATAGGGGTCAATCATTGGGTCGATAACTTGCAAAATAGCTTGTTGAACAACTCTATCAAGTACACTTGGAATACCTAAATAACGTTTAGAACCATCTGGTTTTGGTATGGGCACTCTTCGAACAGGTTGAGGTTTATACGTACCGTCCTTTAGTTTCTGTACTAACGTTGGGTAATATTTCTTCATATGGTCCTCTAGCTCTTCGACCGTGATACCATCTATTCCTGGAGCTCCTTTATTTTTTCGTACTTTTTCATACGCTTGCCATAGATTACCACTCTCTATGACTTTATCTATTAACGTGATACCATCTTGTTCTTTCATCTCCATGCTGTCACTACTACGCGCTCTTACATACTCTTTCGCTTCCAGCTTGTCCCTTTGTAAGAAGCCATCTTTTCGGTCTTTACCACGATGTTTTCTGCGATTTTGTAGTGACTTCACCTCCTTGTTTCTTCAAGATTATTATTGTTCTGCCCTTCAGAGAACGGCGTTCTCCTACTATGGCATCTGCTGACTTCTCACTATTCGTTGTTACTACGGTGTTTGCCGCTAGTGAGACCTCCCCGGGTAAGAATGATAACCTTCCACTCATGTCACTGCCTCATTTACTGTAGGAGATTCGTGCAGTATAGGACTTCACTTTATTTGGCAAGCTCGTCCATCTCCAGTCAGCCTTGTATGAGATTTCTGTTCGTCAGTGCGAGTGTTTGCGTCCAGCTTCCTTCAGATTCCTCCTCACGGGGGACACCCTTGCTATTCGCTAACAGTTCCTACTGCAAAGCCTGTAGTGGACTTTCACCACCAAGTTATCACCCATGCCGGGCGCACCAAAAAAACCACTTGTTTAAAAAACAAGTGGTTAAAAGGAGTAATACCTGATACTTTGGAGGAGTATAAGGTAAAAATGAAAATATAAAAAAGTTGGTTGTTATTGGTATGTATATAATATACCGATGAAATATGAAGAAAGTATGACCAAAGTTTAATTTTTATGTTAAGAAACTCAAGTATGATAAAAAGAGGCTGACTCAAAATAGTAATGGTGCAGGTTCACCATCCTCTTCTTTGGTTAAGTGTGACAAACACCTTGTATTTCAGCGACAGTTTCTCATTTATAAGAGAACTTCATCCAAATAAGTAAAAGTTATCCGAAAAGTAAACAATAAGTTAGATATACAAAAAAGGGTTGAGTAAATGAACTCAACCCTCAGGGGATAGGACTCTTTTCTTAGGGGAGAAAAGAGAGTAAAAATAAAATGAATTTATTTAAACGACTTTCAAAGTCTAGCAAAATAAAATGAGAAAAAAGTGAAAATCAGTTAATTTTTTTAAGAGTTTCTGCGAAATACTATCTGAGTGGTCTTAAGCTAATGCATCTAAAATCGCTTTATTAAAGGCTGGTAAATCTTTAGGAGTACGGCTTGTAACAAGGCCGCTGTCATCTAGGACAACTTCACTATCTTCATATAAAGCTCCAGCATTTTTTAAATCTACACCGACTTGCTGAACAGAAGTCATTTTTTTGCCTTTGACTACTTCAGCATTGATTAGTAATTGAGGACCATGACAAATCGCAAAAATAGGTTTTTTAGCTTCTTCAAATCCTTTAACAAATGTCAAAAAGCGGTCATCTGCTCGTAATTGATCGGGCGAGAAGCCTCCAGGAATCAATAAAGCATCGAAATCTTCAGGAGAAACTTCATCAATGCCTTTATCAATAGTGATCGTTGCATCGCCTTTTTCACCGGTTACTTGGTTGCCTGCTTTTTCTTCAATGGTAATGACTTCGTGTCCTGCTTTAATTAATGCATCTTTTGGCGAGGTAAATTCGACATCTTCAAATAAATTTGTCACGACTGTTGCAACTTTTTTTCCCATTTTTCTATTCCCTCTTTCTATTTTTTGATTAACTTAAGTGTAACGCAATTGAAAAAGCGACTCAAGAATAAAGGCTTCTTCAAATTTTTTTCTAGCTTTGTATGTGTAAAATAGTTCTCGAGAGTTAATAATTTTACTGGAAAAAAGAAAGAAGGCATTCTATCATAAATGTATGCTTGAGCGGCAAATACATAAATGAAAGAGGCCTTCTTATGAATAAGATTATATCAAAGGTTTACCAAATAATAAAGGATTCAAACCATTTAATAGAGACAGTATCATTCGAACGTGATAATGTCCTAAGTAGGTCGAAGCATAAAATGTCCCAAAATGATAAAATAAACTCATGAAAAGGATCATGCTAACGATGAATGAAGATAAAAAATATAAAGTAATAAAAGCTGTGGCAGAAAAAAGAAAGGAAAAAAAGAGAGCTTGTGTTGAACTTGGGCTCTCGACGAGGCAAGTCAACAGATTGATTCAAGACTATCAAAAAGGAGGAAAAGCTATTTTTTCACACGGTAACAGAGGAAAAACGGCTAAGCACGCTGTGCCAAAGGAAACAAAAAAACAAGTGGTCGAGCTCTATCAAAGTTTTAAGATACAGCCTAATGTGAAGCATTTTACTGAAATTCTGAAGGAGGATTATGACATCTGTTACACCGATACGACTATTCGTCGTATTTTATATCAAGCGAATATTTTATCACCTAAAACCCAAAGAAAAACGCGTAAGAAAATAAAAGCTCGAATCAAAGCTAAATCGATGAAAGGAGAAAAAAAGGCTGAGAACCCATTGGTTCCAAGAGCCGAAGATCAAATGGAGTTACCCGAAAAAAGCCATCCCAGCCGTCCTAGAAAGAAATATCAGGGGGAGCTTATTCAAATGGATGCCAGTTCCTATAACTGGTTTGGTAAAGAGGTGACACATCTTCATTTAGCTATTGATGCCGCTTCTGGTAATATCGTTGGGGCTTATTTCGATACGCAAGAAACACTCAAGGGTTATTATCATGTGCTCAATCAGATTCTAACGAAACAAGGCATTCCCTTAGCTTTTTTGACAGATAAACGAACGGTTTTTGAATACACATCAAAAGCCATGAGAGCGGTTGAAGAAGATACATTTACCCAGTTCGGGTTTGCCTGTCATCAACTCGGTATTGAGATTAGAACTTCATCTATTCCACAAGCTAAAGGACGTGTAGAGCGCTTAAACGGGACTGTTCAATCGCGACTTCCTGTAGATTTAGAATTAGCTGGAATACAATCTATTGAGAAAGCCAATCATTTTTTAACGAAATGGGTTAGAACTTTCAATAAGAAGTTTGGTCATAAAACGAAGGAATCCATTTATGAAAAGGCACCAACTAAATCTGAAATCAATTTGTTATTAGCACGAGTAGCGAATAGAAAAGTGGATAGTGGGCATCATATTCGTTATCAAAATAACTACTACCTGCCTACGGAAGGTAGTGAAGATAAATACTTCACACGAAAATCAAAGGTGCTAATTATCGAAGCGTTTAATGGAGATATCTATGTAAATATAGCTGAAAAAATATACACAACAAGGAGACTGAAAGAGCATGACTATTACTCAAAAGAGTTTGATCCGATTCCAGAGCAAAAAAAAGAAAGACGCCAGTATATTCCCCCACAATCTCACCCGTGGAAACTAGAATCTTTCAAAAGATATCTTCGCAGTGTCGGAAAAACACTCGAAGAGTACGAAGCTGAACAAACAGCTTAAGGCTAATTTTAACAAATTCAGTCACATTAATGCAAGCTTTTGCGAAGTAAAAGCTTGCATTAATGTGACCCTTGGTTTTGGGACATTTTTACTTTCGCTTGACAGGATTCAAACCATTTAATAGAGACAGAAGAAGCTATTCAGGTTTATATGTATGAAGTATTTTCTGAATTAGTGGGAGATGTCTTCACTCATATCAATCAGGTGATCAAAGAGGAGAAACAACTTGAAGGTTGGAAAGTGAAACGAGAAGATTGGAAAACGGTCCAATTTATTTTCGGTCCCGTTCGGTACTATCGTACCTTAATGGTAGATCACACGGATCAGAATCATTATCCACTAGATGAGTGGTTAGGCATTCGAAAATATCAGCGTCATAGTCCATTAGTAGAAGTAAAAGTGGCTGAGTTGGCGAGTAAAGCTACTTATCGAGATACTGCAACTATTCTAAATGAATGGACGGCTGTCACGATCAGCCACCAAACAGTTGGCAGTCTTCTTAAACGCGTTGGATCAGCACAAGCACGTGAAGATGAAGAAAGCGTATTGGAGCTAGAAGAAGCAGTTGAATTGCCAGAAGGGAAAAAAGTGGACTATTTCTATGCCGAAGCGGATGGTGTTTTTGTGCGTGGAACAGAAAAGAAAAAAGCTTAGAAGTTCGTCATGCCATTCTTTACGAAGGCTGGAATAAAAACGGAAAACGCGTTTCTTTAAAGGAACCTAAAGCCATTATGACGACTAAAAAAACCGCTGGTTTTTGGGCAGAGGTCCAAGCCTTTACAGCGAATCATTATGCCTTACAACAAGCCCAAGTCATTACCAATAGTGACGGTGGACAAGGCTATACTGCAGATAGATTCCAAGAAGCTTTTTCTCAATCGAATTATCCCGTTCTCAATCAGCTAGACTCTTATCATGTTTTTCAAGGGTTGAATCGTGCATTTGGCGTGAAAACTAACGTTTTTAAACAGCAGGTCAAGCAAGCAATAAAGATGCATGATTTAGATCATTTAACTATTTGGCTGGATACGTATGAAAGTACGTTAGACGAAACAGCAGCAGTGGAAAAACTGAATACATTTAGAACCTATGTAGTACGAAACTGGGATCGCATTTTCGATTGGCGTGAAAAAGTAGAACAGGCTCCGAAAGGCGCCAGAGGGTTAGGCGCAATGGAATCGAATCAACGACACATCTCTTTTCGCATGAAAAAGCGTGGGATGCATTGGAGCGCAGAAGGTTGCGAGGCTATGGTAAAGGTGAAACAAGGGATGTTCAATCACACCTTGCGTGAAGCCTACCTTCACCAACAAAATAGAAGTGCGAGACAACAACGCAAGCTGAACCAAACGGTTCGTTTAGCGTCGTTATTGCATGAGAAAACACGGCAGTCAATCGGGGCAAAGAATGGGACCATTCCCTTGTATGCCTCTCGTTCATCGGCAATAGGACAATTAATTAAAAGTTTTCGTTAATTCCTGTCTTTTGGGAGAAGGTTCCTGGTTTTAGGAACGTTCTTCCAAAAGATGGGCCAGCAAGCGGCGGAGCCGTGCGGTAGCTGATGGGTGTATAAAAATAGAGTGCCTAAACTAGTGAAGGAATAGGACACTCGAGAAAAACTTGACACAAACTCTAGCTTTGCTAAAGTATGCGATTCCATTATTTTCATGTTATGATTAAATAGAAGACGAAAAAGAATGGAGGAATAAAATTGAACATTGCATTGATTGCTCATGATAAGAAAAAAGATGAAATGGTTAAATTGATTTCATCTTATCAAGATATTTTGAAAAAACATGCTCTTTTTGCCACCGGAACAACAGGACAAAGAATCGTCGATGCTACAGGTTTAGATGTACACCGTTTTAAGTCAGGTCCATTAGGCGGAGACCAACAAATTGGAGCCTATATTTCAGATGATAAAATAGACATGGTGATTTTTTTAAGAGACCCGTTGACCGCCCAACCTCATGAACCGGATATCACTGCTTTACTCCGATTAAGTGATGTTTATGAAATTCCTTTAGCTACCAATATGGGAACAGGCGAAATCTTGCTGCGCGGATTAGGAGAGGGCTTAGTAGATTGGAGAAAAATCCATCATCATGCTGGGCGTTCAGTATTAAATACAGAACTTTAAAATTAAAAACTCCTGCAACCTTATAAAAATAGGTTCAGGAGTTTTTTTAACTTTATTAGGAATCAGATTATTTAATGGTCTCCATTATTTCTTTGTATGCTTCTTGACTTTCTTTAAAGTCAGCAACGGCATCGCTTAGAGCATCCATTTCTTTCTCTGAATGAACAGATTCTCCTGACTCAATAAGTTGTTTAAATCCTACTAAGGCAGATTTAGTTTTATCAGCACTTGAGACAGCGAAATCTCGACTTTTTTGAAATTTTTCAGTTGATTCCGGAACTTTTGCTAAGAAATCACTAACCAATACGTCAAAATCATCTATTACTTGATTAAGTTCTTTTTCAGAGGAAGAATCCTCTTCGAATTTGTCTAATTGCTTAGAAAATGTATTTAAAATATAAACATAGGCAATTTCATAATCAGGGTAAAGGAACTGATAATCGGTGTCCTCATTGGTTAGATTAAGGGCAGCAGAAGATTGATTCTCACTGGGAGCCGGTTGGTTTTCTTGTTCAGTATTATGAGTAGATAAATAATAAAATAACCCAATAAAGACAACCAATACAATAATAACAAGGATCATAAAAATTTTAATTATTTTTTTACTATTAAGGTTCTTTTGATTTTTGATCGTTAACGTCTCCTAACTTTTTTGTTATCGAAGTTACTTTAAAATTTTCTAATTACTTTGTCAATCAGTAAACGAAACAATTCAAGCCAACTATTCTCGTCATTAAAAATAGAGCTGGATTGAGCAGTAAAAAACTCTTTTTAATTAAAAAAATTGTGCGAATACGACCCCGAGTGTATACAAAATAGGATACAGCATCATAATACCGGCCATATTTTTTAAAGCCACTGGGAAGGTCTTTTGTTTGTCTTGTACTTCAAAATAAGGAGACAAATTCTTCCAATACTTTGGAAACAATATAACCAGTATTAATATAAGGAGTGGGGCTAATTTTAAGTAGACCAGCAAAATCAACCATAAAAAATTAAAAATGAATACGAATTTAAATAACTGGACGGCTTTCTTTTTACCTAAATAATAAACTAACGTTTTTCTGCCATTCACGATATCTTCTTCTAAATCACAAGTATTATTGGCCAATAAGTTGTTAAACATCATAACAACCATCGGTAAGCTAACGAAGAAGACTAATTTTACCGTCTGGAAAGAAAAACTAGCATCATCATATAAACACAAATAGGCACTGATCAAAGGAATGACAAATCCGCTGAACAAAGATGTGACGGTCTCGGCAATCGGCAAACTATTTAATGGTTTAGGTCCTGATGAGTAAAATAACCCCACATAAAAGCCTAAAATACCTAACCCTAATAGGATTAAATTGAAATTAGTAGACCAGACTAATAGCAGACCGAAAAAAGAAGCTAATCCTAAAAAGAATAAAAAGGTTTTCTTTACTGCTGCTAAATCAAGGTTTTCTCTTCCGATGATATTAGATTTTATTTTATAATCATGGGCATCTGAAGCATTTTTATAATCCATATAATTATTAAAGATATTAACGGCTACATGGAAAAAAATGATTGTTAAGATATATAAAATGATACGCCAATTCCATGTATGGTTATAGTGATAGGTTGAAAAAGAAACTCCTAATAGGATTAAAAAAAGATTCAATGGAGAAGTGTAGATTTCTCCAAGCTCCCATAGTAGTTTGAATTTAGTTTTGATAATCGTCATCTCCCAAAAAGTTACCTGCTGTACTCAGGTTTAATATGCAATAAAGCTGCTTTGTCGGTAAACTAAGTTTAGAAGCATTCTTCAAAAAAATTATTTGATTCCTGACGCTAGCAATTTTATTTACAGATCTAAGTATAGCCTATTTTGTAGGTAAATGTACATGATGAATCCATGAATAGTGGTGGCTTTTTGGGAAAATAAATAACGGAATAGAAAGGGTTTGGGATTAAGTTAACTAGTAGAGGGTGCTGATTTTCCTTAATAGTCTATTTAACTAGTTCAATCCAAATTTTCGAAAAACGTAAAATGATCTTTACAATAATCGGTAAGTTAAATGAAAAGAAAGTGAAGATAAAATAGTGAAACTTATGCTGCACTTAAGTTATCTAAATGTACGATATAAGAAACATTCTTGTCCAACTAAGGGCAGGTTACTGAAACCAGATAAATGAAGCTGAAAAATGGTTGCAGGTTTATAATCCTCAAAAGGTTAGAAATTTGCCAATATAGAATAAGGCAAATCAATCATAAATTTCGATAAATAAAGAAGCACAATTATCCAGTAAAGGGGTCTTCCATGGATACAGAACTTATTTTATTAGTAGTAGGGATAGTTTTTCTGGGCTCGCTAATGCGGGCAGTTTTTGGTTTTGGGGATTCAATTGTGAGTATGCCATTATTGGCTTTATTGCCAATTAACTTGTCTACCTCGATTGCGTTGATTGGTTTAGGCGGATTCACGGTTGCTGTACTAACTGTTCTTTCAGGTTGGAAAAACGTTGATCGGCCAGTTCTGAAACAACTTTCTATTGGTACATTAGTTGGTATTCCTGTTGGATTGTTGTTAGTTAAATTCGCTCCTAATACCGTGATTACGTATATTTTAGGAATCTTTCTGATTGTCTATGGTATGTACTCTTTAGTTAAAAATAAAATTGGACAGTCGAAACCGCGATTATGGCTGAATAAGCCTGTTTGGTCATTGCCCTTTGGTTTTGCAGCAGGCATGTTCGGCAGTGCGTATAATATGAATGGAGTTCCTATTGTTGTTTATGGCACAATGCGAGAATGGAAACCAGAGGTCTTTAGAGAAACTCTGCAGGCACATTTCTTGATTTCCAGTTCATTGATTATTATTGGTCAGTTTATGGGCGGCTTCTGGTCTAAAGAATTATTGGTTTTATATGGTTTTTCTTTGCCAGCAATTGGAATAGCTATTTTACTGGGGAAATTTATCTATGTCAGAATCCCAACTTATAAATTTGAACGCTACGTTTTTATTTTAGTTATTCTGTTAGGAATTATGTTATTGATTAATCCTGCCTGATAACAAACAAGTGAAAAACACATAAAAACCATCAAATTCAAATGAATTCGATGGTTTTTATTTATTTTATAATCCACATTTTAATTGAGCATTACAATTGGTGCAGGTATTGCAGCCGCCTAAATCTTCGACAGTTCCTTGTCGACAGATCGGACAAGTATCGCCCACTTCATTGCCGATAGTAGTTTCAGCTATGCTTGCAGCGACAGGGTCAGTTTTTTCGGTGTAATCTGAATCGGCTTCCCAATTATTTTCTTCAGCTTTTAGTGTCAACACTTGAGAATCACGACTACCGTCAACGTAGACCGTTCCGCCTTTTGCACCGCCTTTATATAAGCGTTCATAGATACTTTGAACTTGTTCCACGCTATAGCCGCGAGGAGCATTAACGGTTTTAGAAATTGAACTGTCTACCCACCGTTGGATAACACATTGGACGTCGACATGTGCTTCCGGTGCCAAACTCATCGCTGAAACAAATTGACTCGGTAAATTGTCCGGATCAGCTTCTGGATGCCGGCTTAAATAGTCTTCTAGAATCGCAGCTTTAACTTCAATAAATTTGCCCAAACGACCACTTCTGAAGTAACTGAAAGAGAAGTAAGGTTCCAATCCAGTTGATACCCCAACCATCGTACCAGTTGAACCTGTTGGAGCAACGGTCAGCAAGTGAGAATTGCGAATACCATAGGTCAAAATATCTTGACGGATGTGTTCTGGCATTTGCTTCATGTATCCAGTATTGATGAAGTTTTTGCGTAATTGAGCTGTTTCTTCCTCTGTTTTACCAATCAAGAACGGAAAGCTGCATTTTTCTTTAGCTAATTCAATGGATGTTTCATAAGCGGTGACAGCAATAGCTTCAAATACTTGATCGACTAATTTATTTCCTTCAGGAGAGCCATATTCTTTTCCGGTATAAATCAGTAAATCAGCTAATCCCATAATGCCAAGACCAACCCGGCGTTCGCCTAATGCTTGTTTTTCATTGTCTTCTAAAAAGTATGGGGTTGCATCAATCACATTGTCTTGCATCCGCACACCGGTTTTAACGGTTTGTTTTAATTTAGCAAAGTCGACGGTCTCGGCATCCTTATCCGCCATTTCAGCTAAATTAATCGCAGCTAAATTACAAACCGAATAAGGAGCTAATGGTTGTTCGCCGCAAGGATTTGTTGCGACTACTTTTTGTCCATAAGCTGTTGCATTTGTCATTTTATTGGCATTGTCAATAAAGAAAATGCCCGGTTCAGCAGAGTAAGTGGCACAGATGTTGATCAAATTCCATAGTTCGCGAGCTTTGATCTTCCGGTAAGTCCGGACTGCACGACCGCTGGCTTCCCATTCGCGAACATCGCCGACTTCTGTCCAATAAGCATCATAAAAAGCCATTTCAGCTTCATTATAAGATTCAACAGCCGGGAAACGCAGGGCATACTCTTCGTCATTTTCAACAGCTTGCATAAAGTCATCGGTTAAGCAAATAGAGATATTGGCGCCTGATAAGAAGTCGGGATGATGAACTCCATATGTTCCGCCGGTTCGGACTTTATCTTCAACTTCTTGTAAAGTAGCCTGATCAAATCCACCAGTACCCGGCATATTTTTATAATTTAAGATATTTTGGTACATAGCTGATTCACGCTCAGTAAAAGGCGTAAATTTTAATTTTTCAGAAGCCAATTTTTTGATTTGGGCATCTTCTGTATTTTCAATCAAATAACGAAGGATCCGTGGATTTTGCATTTTAGAAATAATGAATTCAATGATATCTGGATGCCAATCAGACAGCATAATCATTTGAGCACCACGACGACTGCCACCTTGTTCAACTAAATGAGTCAATTGTGCGATATCGTCTAACCAAGAAACAGAACCCGATGACTTACCGTTTACACCGCGAACCAATGAATTGCGCGGGCGTAAAGTAGAACCGTTTGTTCCGACACCACCACCGCGACTCATGATTTCCATGATCTTTTTACGATGATCTGAAATTCCGCCACGTGAATCAGGAACAAAAGGCATCACATAACAATTGAAATATGTGACTTCAGTATCCGAACCTGCACCGTACAAAACGCGACCAGCAGGAATAAAGTTCAACTTCGCCAATTCATTGTAAAAGCGATGATAAGAAGCTTCACGCTGTTCAGCTGTTTTTTCAACTGCCGCCAGCCCCGTTGCATTGCGTTTTGCGATCTGCTCGTAATAAATTTCTAACGGTTTCTCAATAGCATCTAAATCACGAGTGACTATCCCTGTTTCTTGTTCACTTGGATTTTCAATAGTCCCACGATATTCTTCTTCTATCAAAATTTGAGCAGTATGGTTTTCATAATTAATTTGAGTTACAAAGCCTGTACCGCGAGTTGGGTAGCTAGGATCAGGCTTGACTGTTAATACAACTAAATCTCCAACAGAAAGAGTCACTTTGGAAGTATCTTTAAAAGCATAGCGATCCAGCATAACAAGACGCGAAACCCCCATATGTGTTAGCGACATGTCTGCTGTAATTGGATGAACTTGGGGGAAAACTTGAATATCCTCATTTAACTTATTGATATTTACTGTTGCATCGGTCGATACGTTCATTACCACATCAATCACTCCTCGTGTTAGTTAAGCTTTGTTAAATAGTATGTAATAGAGTTGTTTTTTTATTTTTTATACCATATAGTGTTGTTTCGAATTTATTGTACACCATATGTAGTATTAAATCACTCTTGAAGTTCTGGAATAATTATGATTTGTTTGTGAAATGTTGAGAAGACAAGCACTTTTAGCATTAAAATTTTTTATAATTTTTCTGAATGTTTGTTTACCTTATGTAGGTCACTAAGGTGTTGAGTCTAGAGTAGAAAATAGTTAAAAAAGATGCCTAAAATCGTCAAAAAGTAAAAACTATATTATGCTTTTATCTTCTTAAATAAAAATCGGTGGTAGAAACCCATTATAATAAAGGTTTTCTACCACCGAAAAAGCAAGTTAATATTTTTTTGTTTTTGGGAAAAAGGATGGTTGATTCAGCTCATATTTTTTATTTGAGTATCTAGACTTTTATCCAATTTCCAATCCATTTTTGGGCTGTATAATCATATAGCCGTTTGTATGCATGCCCATTAATATTCTTAAACCGCCAGCCTGTGATATTTGCTAATGGTGTAATATGACCATTGTTGTCATCCGATAGAGAATACGATACGACACTATGATTAGTTGTAACAGTATTTGGCAATTCGGAAGCATCCACTTGAATATTTGCAAATATTAACCACATTAGTAAACTTACGATAGGCAAAACTAGTTTTTTCATTCTAAAGTTCCTTTCTTATTCTTCAATAATTGGAATCCCATTCAATGAGTTGTCATTCACATCATCTATAACGCCCATGTCTTGGTTTGTAATGAATAGTCTAAATTCACCTGTCTTTTTCTTGAGAATATAAGTATCAGAAGAATCAACTATTTCTGTGCTTTCATTTTTTGAAACTTCATCAATTCTATAAGGTTCTAAAATAATTGATGAAGCTATTAAGAGAATGAGTGATATTAGGACCAAGAATATTGGTTTGGTAGACTGTTTTTCATACCCTTCGATCATAAATTCGATTCTTCTTTTTAAAGTATTTGTTTCAATAAAGGTAAAAGAAGCCAGCTGGTTTTCTAAAGACGTTGCTGTAGCTTTCTGTTTTACGAGCTCATGGTTAACACTAATCAAACTTTCAAGGTAATCAAAATAGTTCTGTTTCCGTATGCTCTTTGTGACCTGAGAATCAACTCTTATTTCAAGTACTAATTGAATCTGTTTTCTCAAAATATAAATAGGTAAAAACCACCAATAGACACTTACCAGTATCTCCAAGACTAATTTAATCAAAATATCTTGATTTTGAGCATGCTGGACCTCATGTAGAAAAATATATTCCAACTCATCATCAGTAAAATCAATATTCGGTAAAAGAAGTTTAAATTCTTTGAACCCATAAATCATGGGGGTAGTAATATTGTTACTTGAGTAAATTTTAACATTCATTTGATCAAGCTTTTTAAAGGCATGAATCCTTTTACTAGCGTACAAGTTTGTTTGATCTTCCATTGTATAGATAAAACAATTAATTTTTGAGTATCGGAAAATCAATTTGACAAGTAAAAATACACTTCCGAGTATCCATATCATAATCAGAGTAGAGAAATACGTAAGATTAGCAAAATGGAACAATTGAATTTTTCTTTCGAAAAATTCATATAACGTTGGTAAAACAGTTGTTGATTTTAAAGTTAGTGTCCAATCACTTTCCAAGGGGAAAATCAATCTTAATAATACAACTAACGTTAAGATCAAAATAAAATCAATTCTAATGACTTTATATATCTGTTTATTAGATAGTAAGTATTGAATAAGAAGGACAATAATAGAAACTAAGGATAATGAGATAAGCAGAGAAGAAAATGAATAATGCATGTTTTAGACATCCTTTGTCTGTTGCTTTTTTTCTTTAATCAGTTGTTCAAGTTCATTTAATTCTTCTTGAGTTGCTTCTTTATCTATGAAAGTCGCAAATAAATTACTAAGAGAATCATTAGATAATTCAGATATCAAGTATTCTTCTTGAGAGATAGTTGGTTTGTAGTATCGTGCAAGTACTGTTCCGCTATAGTCAATTTTATCGACACTAATGATATTTCTTTTATTTAATTTACGAACGATGGATTGAATGGTATTTTTACTTAAACTTGGATTAACCTTTTCAATGTCCGATACGTTAAGTGGAAAGTCAGAGTTCCAAAAAATGTCCATAATTTCTTTTTCTCGTTTAGTAAATCCTTTAATTTTAATATGAGCACCTCCAAAATAGTATAGAATACTTTTGCTTTATTTTACTCCATTTCTTTAAAAATACCAATACGTTATTTTTATAATGTATTGGTATTTTTATGTTGACAAAAAGCTGATTTAATTATAAACTGTTTTTGTAATCGGTTGCATATTTATTGATTTTATAAACTTAGGTTTATCATATTGGATTAAAAAGACAGTTAGGATTTTAACTGTAGGTTAGCTATAAGGAGGTGTAGTAGATTCACGATCATATCTATTTATCATAAAAAACATATTGTATAATTAAGAAACGAATAAAAAAGGAAAACTCCTTAAAATCAATAATACAACCCATTGCGCTCGTTTATTAAGTTAAGGAGAATTGATAAGCGAGTGTACTACTTTTAATTGATATTAAATATAATTTTGGAGGAGTAAAAAATGAAAAAATACTTATTAAGTATATTGTTAGGAATTGCTGTTGTTGGTGCTGGATTTTTTCTTAGTGTGAGGTCTGTAGAAGCATCAGAGATACAAGCAGAAAGTGAAATTACTGGAGAAATAGTCCCACAATACATTGCTTGCCCAGGAGGCGGAAAACATAAAATGGTAGGTAATGCTACTGGAAGAGTAATTGATAGCAATACAGGAAAAACGTTGTTGGATAGAGCTTACTGTTTTAGATGTAGTAAATGTGGTTTAATAATCATTAGTCAAAATTCTCCAATTCTTGGAGCTGGTAGTTTAGGGAAATATGCCACCGGTAGTGGTCCTGTAGCTAATCATACTGTTCTACGTACACCATATGGATTATCTCAAAACTCGAAACTAGGTAACGATGAGTTTACTAAAAGCTTAACTTGGGGTTAAAACAAAATTAGTTACTCTGACTGCTTATACTTTCGGAAAATAAGAAAGGAGGACTATTTTTGAGGAAAAAGCATAACTCTTTTTTATTCATTGTGTGTTTTACCGCTATATTTATGTTATTTGGCTGTGAAAATAATTCTGACGAAGGTTTAAGCAATGAAAACAATAAGAATATTGAAGTTATCAAGACCGTTTTGGAAAAAACCTTAAATGCACCTGATGAAACTTTATTAACCAAATTATATGACTCTGATAACGCTACGACTATTAATCAAAATTCAAGCGAAACTTCTGTATCTTCTAATGACAACACTGAATTGGATCAATATCTAGAAGATCATTATGGAGCGTATTTTACTGATTATGGTTATGAAAAATTTTTTAATACAAGTGGCGTAGGATTTAATTACTCGGTTGAAGCAGAACAGGCCAACTACAAATTAAAGACTGATAAAATTAGCGTTGTGCAAGATAAAGAAGACCCTCAACGGTATCAATTTGAAGTAACCGTAGAATATACTGATGCATCTAATGAGAACGATACAAGAAATATAAGTGGAAGAGTTGAAATGGAGAATGAACAAATTAACTCCCTTGATATTAATGATGACAATGGGCTATTACAAGAGATGATGAGTCAACAGTAGGTTAAATGAAGTGGATAAAAAAGCAACACTTAACTTAATTGTAATAGTGAGAAAAATGAAATCAGTATAACCTTTTTATAGTATGTTTACACAGTTAATGTCTTTTAATCAAGGGTGTTTAAAATTGAAACAAATTAACTTAAGTTGAACCGATTGTTAACTTGCTAAATAACTGGGTATAGATAGAAAAAAACTACTAATCATTTTGATTAGTAGTTTTTTGAAAAATGACGATTGCTTAATCACAATTATGTGAACTTATGAGTTGAACGTCTGCTTTTATTTGTAATAATCGTTTTTTTTATTTTTTAATTTAACTTTTTTCCGAGAAAAGATTTATTTTCGGTTTCAATATCACGAGCAAGATGTAACTCTCCATTCAACATTTTGGTTATAACCAAAATGATCGTTAATCACAGTTACTCCTTACGTTCTTAAATTAATAAAATATGTATATTTCTTTCATTTCTGAGAGAATTTATTCACAATAAATACTTGTACTAGTAGACAATTCAAGCAATTGCTCTTTAGTCGTTCTATTTTTTGATAATTTAGGTAAATCTTCTAAATCAAAAAAGCCGACAGCAGAAGTTTCGATATTTTCTTTGAATGTTCCGCCAACGACAGTACAAGAAAAAACCAATTTATAATATTGAAACAGTTGCGGGATATCTTTTCGTAAATTTGTATCGAATACAGCAATTAAATTACACTGGTCAACAATTAGACCTGTTTCTTCAAATACTTCTTTTATAATGCTTTCTTTAGGTGTTAAACCTATTTCTGCATAACCTCCAGGCAAAGCCCACTCTTTTGTTGGGAAATCTTCTACGAGCAATATTTTGTTACCTTCTTTAATATAAGCTCGAACATCAATTTTAGGCGTAAGGTATCCTTATTCAATTTCATGTATCATAAACCGATTGTTTTAGTAGTTAACTGAAAATGCAAACAAAGCGATTAGTCTTTCTCGACTAATCGCTTTGTTCTAAATTATTTTTTCTCATTCATTGTCGTATAGAAACTATCAAAGACGAGTAATAAAACATTAAAGAAAATCTTACTATCATCGGCTAAAAAAGAGTAGATAAACTAAGGCAAAGACTCGAATATCACTTATATAATTAATCAACACATTTTGTAATAAAACTGGGGTAATATCAATAATTTTCCTTTATATAACTAATTGTCTGAAAAATCTCACTATATATTTTTTCAATATCACTTTTAGTTATATTTTCTTTATTATCTTTGCTCTTAGAAAATCTCCAAGTCTCCCCTAATTCATTTTCTGGGTGGTATAAGTATCCAGCTGCGTAACTCTTGGGAGAAACATCCGGTACACCAGTATAAGTAACATTTTCAAAGACGAATGGTATGTGAGCTTTTGTAGTTCCCATAAAAAAAACAGGAATATTCAATTGCTTGTATACCTCAATATACTTGTCATCAGAAGCTTCTGATAAATTTTCTGGCATTACAAATACAGCGTCACTATCAGTATTTATAGAAGAATTTTCGTTTGCTAAATCTTCAAAGGTTATCTTAGAAAATAAAATGTTTTTTTCTTTTACTTTAGGAATTTCACCGATTACCGTTATTCTTAAAGCGTTTCCTTCATAAATCTTATGGTTATTTGTAGAACATCCTGAAATAAATATGCTTAATAGAAAAAATAGGAAAAAGAACCATTTTTTTTCAACACTTATACTCTTCTCCTTGTCTTAATACACAGAGTAAGTTTTACGATAAAATACATCCTAGTATATTTTTTAACAAGGTAATAATACCAATATAAGAAAGCGCTGTCAACGATATCTTTATAAACAAATTTAAACTTTAAAATTGCTTATATGAAAACAATACTTTAAACTTTTTATATTGAAAATTACTATACTAGACAGTCAAAAGTTCTTTTCTGAACAAAACAAAAAAGTGTGTTTCTCGTCTTTTTGGTGTATTCTCAAGTAAAAAAACAAAGGGGATAAGCCAAACGACAAGAACCACACTCAAACTATGTTTAATATACTCTATTTCTTGTCGTTTGAAATCTATTATATGGCCTTTTTTAAATGAAAAATGAATGACTTTTCGTTCTTGTTTTAAGCGCTCGGCATCTTTTCGCTGGTTTCTTATAGTGGTCATAAGATTCATGGTCCGTTCCGATCAGTTAGGAATCATTAGTTTTATACGTTCATTTTTCCTGGCTCCTGTTTCATATGGATCATTGCTACACTTTTTTCATGCTTCCTCTTGGAGGCTCCAACAAATCAGTCAAACTTGGATGGATCTTGTGGCCCAATCCGGTCAATTAAAACGGATGGATGACAAAGCCGTTCTTGTTGGGGATGGAGTGAAGGTGATGAAAGAAGCACGAAAAATGCCGGCTGTTAAAAAATTGTATCAAGAAACAGAAAACAGCGCAAAAGCCAGCTATATCTTCGGACATCATTTTGGGATCATCAGTGTTCTGACTGGAAATACCCACTTATTTTGTACGCCTCTTATTGGCACTATTCAAGATGGAGATTAGGAGATCCGTCAATGGAAAGATCCTGATCATCAATCAGTGAGTACTATTATTCAATTAGTCAAAGAAGCTTGTGCAGCAGCTGAGACCATTGGTTCTTCTTATCTCCTATTGGATCGTTACTTTCTTAGTGGAGACATTTTACGCCTGCTCCATATCTAGGAAGGGCGCTTATTGACCTTGATCACTAAGGCAAAAAAGTCAGCGGTTGCCTATAAAAAACCACCAATTTCTACTGAAAAACGAGGCCGTCCAAAATGCAAAGGAGTCAAAATAAAATTGACCACCCTTTTTAAAACACACAAAGAAGTTTTCAGTGAGATGCTTGCGACGATTTATGGAAAAGAACAATCCGTATCTTACTATACTTTGACTGCTTTATGGGGACAAGGACTCTATCATGAACTACGCTTTATGTTAATAATCCACAATGGGAGCGAATCGATTTTGGTCTCCAGGGACACCAGCCTTTCAGCTGAGAAAATCATCACACTTTATAGTTACCGTTTTAAGATTGAAAGGACTTTTCGAGCATTCAATCAGACATTCGCGGGTTTTTCTTATCATTTCTGCACAAAATTTTTAAAAGAACTAAATTGCTATAGTCGAAAAATAGATCGTCCACCTCTTGAAAGTCTCACATCAGAAGCTGAACAACAAGCAGTCGTTCAAACATTTGATGCTATTGAGGGGTTTGTTCAATTTGTTTTTATCGCACACGGTTTGGTTCAACTTCTTGCCTTAAAATTTTCTAAAGAATGTGAGGGGGTACTCTGGTTGAGGACGCTACGTGAGACACGTGAGACTATCCCATCTGAAGCAACAGCCATGCACTATTTGCGGCAATCGGTTTTATGGCAGTCTCAGAAAAAGCAGCAATCCACATACTGCATTTAATTCAGGATGAGCAACGGTATAAAATCAAACAGCTAATTGAATGAAAGACTGAAATTGTAAGGCAAGAGTACAATAAAAGTATTACAGAACAGTTAAAAAACCGTTATTTTTAATATGTTTATTTCAGTGCGAATTTTTGACTGTCTAGTATATAATAAAAGATAGTCAAGTAAGAGGGGATAAGAAATTATGAAAAATAAATTTAAACTAATTTTATTTGTAGTAGTTATAATTATCATTGTATCGAGCTTATACATAACATCTAAGGATTTGTTAGTAAATCTAATAACAAAAAATGAAACAACTGGAGAAATAGAGTATGTTTCTATTTATTCAAATGGAAGCAGCAAGGAAACAGATGTTTTCAAAAGTGAAGATTTTAAGCTATATAACGCAGATTCAACTAGTTTTTCATCCTATATTTCTAACGGCAAAGTTCTTAATAAGGTAAATAAAATTATGCTTAAAGATTCTTCAGGAAATGTCGTCGATAATGATGAAATAATTACAGGGATTTTTCATTCAGCAGAAAAAATAGAACATGACATTTGGGAATTCCAAATTTTCAAAGTTTTGGATGATTATTTTGTTTTAGTCAAATTAAATGTAAATTGGCAATCGCCTTGTAATTTTTATGAGTACGATATAGCCGACAAAGAATTAAAACTTTTGCATAAATTTCAAGATATTGACGTTATAGGTTTATCATTACCAAGTTAATTAGAAATCTATGTAACTTAGTTAATAGTGTCTAATTAGAGTTATAACCTAAAATCTATTAAGAAAGTTAATGGTTTTTTTGATTATTATTTAAATAATTTTGGTATTCAACCAGAAAATATTAAATGACTTATAAAAACAAAACCTTGTTTTAATAAGGTTCTAGATACATACTTCTATACAACTTCATTTATCCCACTTGTCTTAATTTTAAAATGAACAAGAGAAAAGAAAGGTTGTGATTTTATCAAAAAGAAAATAGCGTTTTTTACTGCTGGCATTTTATTATTGTTATTTCTAATTTTACCAAAAGTTATACAACCTGATAAAATATTACAGGTTGGAAGTCAAATAAGTGAATCAAGCTATAAGTTTTCTGAAGAAATAAAAGATGAAGAAAAGATAGTAGAATTTGAAAACTGGTTTGATAGGATTAATTTTACAGAGGAAATAGGCGAGCCAGATGGGTATGCAGATATCGTATTGCAAATACGTCATTACAAGGAAGGTATATCCACACATCCTATTAGTATATGGGTAGATGAAGATGAAGCGACCGTAACAAATGAGATAGGCTCAGAAGATAGAGTAGGCAAACTATCTAGTTCTCAATTGGATGATTTGCGAAAAATCATAGATTCAAAGTGATTTGATTGTCTATTTTTAGAAGCATTAAAAACTATCATGGATTACGATATAATTTAATTTCATGTATCGAAATAGAAATGAGAGTAGTTTAATCAAAAAATAACCAAAGTAATCCTATTTATTGTATACTAGTAACACGTAATCCTTACTCACGATTCAGCTCATCAGTTATATACATTGGTATTAAGATAAAGTATACATCCAAAGCTGATGGTAAGAACTTAATTTCAGTATTGAATCAATCTTATGATATGGGAACTGTTGGAAATGCAGTTGCAATTTTTAGTGGAGCACTAGGAGGTATACCTGGAAGCATTGTGGGAGGGTTTGTTGGTCTTGGTTTCAATGGATTTAGAAATCGGTGTAAAGAGGCCATTTCAGCAATACAAGCACACCCTTCAAAAGGAGCTATATATGTGTACTTAGACCGCGTTACCTGGAAGGCTTCATAATATTCATCTATTATATTTTATATTTAAAAATGGAGGTGTTATAACAATGAATAGCAACAGAAAGAAGCGATATGTAGGATTGATTGGACTGTATGTACTTTTGTTAATAGCATCCTCTCTAATACAACAAATTAAGTACTATGGTATGTCTGCAGTAATTTTGATAGCCATAACAATCGGAATATTAGTCATTTTGTGGAAGTATTTGCTACGTAATAATATAATTAGTGTAACATGGACCAGTATGACATATGAACCGAATTCTCATAAAAGTGAACGAATATTTTTATTTAGTCTCGTTACACTAGTTTCACCAGTCCTTAGTTTCCACGATATAACTATATATGATCTTATCATTTCTGCTATAGCGATATTGGTCGGTATCATTGGATATATAATAAATGAACGTCATCTATATATAAAGAAAAATAAGTAATAAGATATATGATTGTTTGTTTAGAATTCAAAAGGGGCGTGACATAAGCTAAATGTGTATCCGCTTTAAAAAAATAAGACTCTCCTAAAATCGGTCTTGATTTTAAGAGAGTCTTGTTTTTTGGTTCTGTTGCAAAGTTCTAAAATATAAGATACACGACTTTAAGCATTACAAATAATTTAAGGTATTACTTTTTTTACAGTTTTGAGTTTAAATATAGAAGTAATAAGTTTTTAAAAAGTCTTTTAAAATATTTATAATGGTCTCATATAAAGGAGAGGATTTAAATGGCTATGTGATATCCGCGCCTCCTGTTTTGTACTTTTATTCTGCCACAAACAAAGGCTTATCCTGGACAGAAGTCCAAGAAAAATATCCTGTAGAGTATGAGGAATGGTACACAAGCCGACGATATACTAAACCTCCAAGAGGGGAATCTTATCAAGATATGTTACAACGTGTTTTAGCTTCAATACATAAGATTATTAACGAAAATTCTGAAAATGTTGTAATCGTAACACATAGCGCTGTAATTATGTGTGTCCAATGTTACTTAACCAACACCCCTTTTGATAAAATGACTAACTTTAAAACAAGTAATACTTCAATTACGGAATTAAATAGTGATTTATTTCTGTAGAACTAATTCAAATAAGACCCCTTTTTACTAGGAACGTTAGTGGTCTTATTTTTGTTGCGATACACGATTCTATGTAAAATAGTGTATTATCCTTTTTATTATTATATATGTAGACCATAAGAAAATGTTCTATTAGAATTAAGCTTCTATTTTTATTGTATAATAAACTTATATAGTGATTATTTGATTTTGCACTCTGTCATGAGTTTTTCTTACAAACTTAAAAAATTATAAAGGAGTTAACTTTGTTGACGATACAAAAATTGCATGATGTTAAAAAGTTACAAAAAGAATGTGAAACTCAAGGGAATTTTCAATTAAAACTTAATTGGGATATGTTGGAAAATCGCGACACTACTCAACTTGATTTTTTTCAATATGAAAAAGGAGAGCTTGTTGCGTTTTTAGCTCTATATCCTTTTGGATCCACTGTTGAAGTGTGTGGCATGGTAATGCCAAATGAACGACAAAAAGGGCTATTCAGTTCTTTGTTTAAAAAAGGGCTAGAAATTGCACTACAAAATGGCTATAAAGAAATTTTATTAAACGCACCTTCTGAGTCACACTCCGCAAAAATTTTTTTGAATAAACAAGGTGCTATTTATAAATTTACGGAGCACCAAATGGAATGGCAAGACAGTCTCCTAGAACCAGTAGAAGATTTAACACTTCGAAAAGCAACTGTGGAAGATTTAGATATAAGTACACGTTTATCTATTGAAGCTTTTGGTATGTCTAAAGAAGATGCCCTATCAGCGGAGACTGACGATATGCTAATGATTGAAATAAATGAAAAAACAGTAGGAAAACTCCGTTTAAAGCGAATAGATAAACAGACTTGGATATCTTTCTTTTCTATTTTGCCAGAATATCAAGGTAAAGGAATAGGTAGAAAAGTGTTGCAGAAAGTCATTAAGGATCAAATTTCAGATGGCTTCTCGGTACACCTAGAAGTTGAAACAAAAAATGACCATGCTTTAGGATTGTATAAAACCGTAGGATTTAAAGTGGTACATTCGCAAGATTATTATCTCTATCAACCTCATAAATAATAGTGAATAAAAGTAATACGCTACCTATCGATTAATTCGTTTACATAGAATAAATAGTATTTTTCATGAAAAAGAGCGAATAATAAAAGGCTTGTACTAGCAAGGTTTTTAATACACGATTTTAAGCAATTTCATGTATCAAATGGAAACTTGTAAGTGTAATTTTATTCTTAGATAACACTTTTCACTTTCTGCTCGTTATTAACTATAACGAGCAGGAGGTGAACATCATGACATCAGAAAACATCCACGTGCCAATCAATAGCTCTGTTTTGGTACTTGTCGAAGAAATGAAAGATCGTCTAGAAACCTAATTTCTAATTAAAGCAACGCAACAAGATATTATTGAAAATGCTGTTATTTTCTTAAGTACTCAGTATAAATCATAACAAAAAAGACTCTACTACTGTTTAAGCGATAGGGTCCTTTTGAGCATTAATTATTAATAGTCTTCATTGCTAAATTTAATTTTTCACTGTCAAAATCACTTTATCTTTTCATTTTTTTGAAAAATTACTTTTACTTTCACTAATAATTCATCTATCAATTTCTCTGGAACAGTTTCCACATATCTATATTTTCTTGCATTGTAATCAATGGTTACTAATTGATCTAACAAAACTTTTCCTGAAGATTTCGTACCCTGTAATGGCACATATAAAGGATAGTTGCGTTCTGTGTTTGATATTGGAGCAAAGACCGCTATATTAGCATAGTCACTGACACCATGATAGCTTAAACAAATATAGGGTCTGTATCCTTGTTGTTCATGTCCTTGTTTAGGATTTAAATTTATCTTAACAATATCGCCTTGTTTTACCATTTTTCATTTCCCGTAGGAGAAAAAGGTTGTATTTCTGTAGTGAATGTTTCTTTATTGTAGTCTCTAAAAAGTTCTTCAAACGTGACCTCTTTTTCGGCTTTGGTTAATACAATGGAATGATTAATAACTTCTACATTTAAGTCATCATCTTTTTCTGCTTCCAATGCTTCTAATAGGCTTTTTGGTAAACGGATTGCATGACTGTTTCCCCACTGTTTAATTGGTAGTTGAATCATTAGAATCCCTTCCTTTCTTTTCTCCATTATAACAAAAAGTATCTACTTTGTATATACTTTCGACTCGTTAAAAGTAGGAAGATAATAGAAATTATCTTCACTAAAAAATAACTTTCAATAGTTTAAAAGTGTTGAAGGTTCTTTCAAACAATACATGATTCTATCTACTTTCATGTATTGGGAATAACTTAATAGTTATAGCAAGTATAGAATTAAAAGAGAATAAAGTTTATGATATAGGTACGTTGTAACGAGGATATTTATATTAGAATGGGGATTTTTCTGAAAAAAAAGAATGCACTTTTGTGGACTATTTTAATAGGTATAGTGGTTACAATAATTTTCATCGTTGGCCCATTCAAAAAAGATATATGGGATATAAATGCTAGTAAATTAGAAGATTCAATTGATAGTATAAGCGGCCCTACGATTATTAATGACTTTTCAAAATGGACTCCCTTTGAATGGGACACTCTTTATAGCTTCACACCATACACTGCAAAAGAAAATATATATAAAGTTGTTGGATATAAATGGGATAACATAAGTGAAACTGTAAATGAAAATATGAACCAAATTGTATTTGTTAAAGACGGAAAAGTCGTCTGTTATCTCTATGGATATCCTAAAAATAATAATTTCAGCTATGATTTTGGCGAATATGAAGGTGAATATATCTCGTTTAATTCACAGCAAAAACTATCCTTTGATATTACGATTGGTGCAGATGGAATTAAATATTTTAACTACATTAATGATTAGTTGAGCGGTCTGGTTTTTAAATAAATCCAACATGGATTTAGTATATTTCTAGACACACGATTTTAAGAAAATGAATGTATGAAGATAAGAGCATTGATATCACTTGAAGTTCAAAAAAACAGCTGCCTGTGATATCAACGTCTTAGTGCTGTTAATTTTTTCTATTTGTTAAACTATTCCATTCTTCACGAAGGACTCCATACTTGATAGAATCCCAATATTGATCTTGCCAATACCGTACTTTTCTTATTCTTCCTTCTAAAGATAATCCAACTTTTTCGCCTACACGCATCATCCCTTTATTTCCAGACCAAGTAGTAAATCCGATATGAGGCAATTCGGTTACATGTTCAAATAAATGATTGATCCAAAGAGTTAAAGCAATAGTAGAGATTCCTTTGTTCCAATACTCCGAATCATAGATACAAATTCCAACTTCAAGCCATTTCTTCAAATTTCCATCTCCGTAATAATAAGAAACGGTTCCAATAATTTTATTGTTGTATGTAATGCACCAAGCCGTTCCATCTTCAATCCATCTTTTTCCAACTTTATTAATAAATTCTTCTTTTTCATAAACCGAATCATTGAAATAAGGTCCGTTCCAGTTCATCCAAGTATTTTCTTTCTGTCCATAAGCTATTTTCCAAATAAGTTCCAAATCTTTTGGCTTTATTGGATGAATAGCTACCTTAAGCGTATATCGTTTTCTATCCATGATCCACCTCCAGTAGTTATTGTATCATATCCATAATCTTTGATTAGGATTGTGTACTGGCATCTTGTGAGAACTAGATTCTTTTCTTAAAGGACCCCATCTATGTTTATTAAGTATATTTTTATTAAGAGAATTTTTACAATTATCTCGTGTTTGTTATACTGTATGGAGATTAATTATTACCATAAAAGGGAGGAATTGATATATTTATCCGGATATTAGATGAAAAGGATGCAGAGATGTATCAAGTGTTGAGACTTACTGCATTAACAACAAATCCTGAAGCGTTTGGATCAACTTATGAAAGAGAAATGCAATTTTCGATTGAAGAAATTAAACAACGAATTGTGCCATCAGAAAAAAGAATCTCTCTAGGTGTGTTTGATGAAAGTAATGTATTGATAGGAATAGTTACATTTATCCGTGAGACTAGTATAAAGATGCAGCATAAAGGGCATATTGTCGGTCTTTATATTTCTGCTGCTAGTCGTGGACAAGGCGTGGGTAACTGCTTATTGACAGAAATGATTGAACTCGTGAGAAATTGGGACGGACTTGAGCAAATTAGTTTAACAGTCGTTTCAACTAATCTATCAGCTAAGCATTTATACAGTAGTCTTGGATTTAAAGTATATGGAACTGAAAAAAAGGCTATAAAATATGAGGATCAGTATTATGATGAAGAATTAATGGTTTTATTTTTGTAAGCTTATATAAAAGCACCTCCAAAGTAATTTTTGCTTCAATTTTAGAGTTGTGTAACCTACTTTTTTTACATCATGCGACAGAAGGACTGCTTAAAGTTCCTTTTTCATTTCAATAAACGGATAGACGCTACCATTTGTCGTCTGGTCATAAATCTTTGTTTGCTTGAAGCCGACTTTTTCATACACTTTTTTGCCCGATCATTAAACGAAGCTACACCTAACCGAACTGTTTTAGCAGAATAATTTTTGCGGATATAGTCAAGGATTTCGAGTAGAAAACTCTGTCCCAATCCATTCCCAGTTAGTTCTGGTTTTATTCCTAATCCCATATCTACAATATCATCGCTATCAGAAGCTTTTTCAATAACAAAAAAACCAAATAAGTGATTATCTTTCATCACTTGAAAGTAATTATTCTTTCTTAAACTTGGAGTAAGGAGTTCTTCATAATCTTCTGGATCAGCAGTCATATCATAGAATGCGTAAACCCCCGGGTATTTCCATTCTTCTGCAATTACTTCAGCGTGGTTTTGGCTGAGTTGTTGAATATCAAAAGTCATCATCTTTCCTCCTTTTTTCTTGCTTTATACAGTGTTCATTATAACAAACTATCTCAAACAAACCGATTTTATTTAAAGAAGTAAAGTGTATTTACTGATACAAAAAAGGGCTCACTGATGCAGAGTTGTGAGTATAGGAACATTCTGAAAGAATCGGTAAAATACATGTTATGATAAACTCAATAACAAATGTTGGTTAAAGAACTACTGATTCTATTCAATACAAAATATTTAGTCATTTAAAAGATGGAGGGGGAGTTAGCTTGAAAAAGAAACTAATAAACTTAGTTTTACTAATTATGGTTCCACTTGTTTTAGCCTCACTGGCGCACTTTATTTGGAATGTACATATAAGTTTGTTTGCGGGTATCCTATATATTATTTTACTTTTGTTTAATTTGCCGAGCGGGAGTTTTATGAGCACAAATACGGATTATAATATTAAGAGAGTTAATCCTCACTATAAAGCAGAACAGCAACAGACCAGTTCTTTAACCAGCCAATCTTTAATCACTTTAGCTGTTTTAATTCTATTAACTGTAGTGAGCTTTCTTGTTTACTTTCAACAAATACAAAAGTAACAGCTTATCCTGCTGTTACTAAATGTTGTTAACGGTTGTTTGGAAAAGTTGATTTGTTTAAAAAGCAGCAGAGTTCCTTTATACTAAAATTATAGGAATTAAAAACTTTCACTGTCCTTTTATACATAATAGTAATGAACCATTTCAAAAAGGGCGAGCTTTGAAAGGTATGTTTATAAATAATTTAGCTGAATAGCATACTGTTTTTAAAAAAATAGAAGGAAGGGCTACCAATGCCGACTTGTCAAAATTGTAAGAATAAATGGAGTTGGAAAGAAACGTTCAAAAAAACTTTCACTACAGATCCAGCGATGAAGTGCCCCTATTGTGGAGAAAAACAATATACTTCTTCAAAAACCAGAAAATGGAGTCTTTTATTTTCTCTGCTTCCTTTGCTTTTTTTGTTGCTTAATGCTTTTTGGGATATATCGGCTTTAATTATCATGGGATTAATGATAGGAAGCGGCATATTGTGTATTTGCTTGTATCCATTTGTTCTTAAATTATCCAATCAAGAAGAGCCGCCGTTTTAAAGAGAGTATTTTAATAGTCAGAAATGAGGGAGCTGCGTGAAAATAGGAACTCAATCTTTGTTATTCGGATTTATTATAAGTCTATTCCGGATTTTACAGGGAAAAAGTATAGCCGAAATTTTGTTAACCTTTTTAGCATCAGCGCTAGGGGCGCTTGTTACTTTATACATTTATAAGAATGGAGACGCTAGAAATAGCGTGAACAAAGACAAGAAGTAAGGACTTTAGCTATTGTTGACGAATATTGAAGAAGTTTTAAAGCGATAGGGTGGTAAGTGTATGAAGAAAAGTTGGATTTTTGTTCTTCTATCTATATTGATATGGAAGTTTATCTTTGTTGGGGGAGTTCAGTATCTTATGAATGGGAATTATTATCCATTAGAATATCTCAAAGACAGCATGGGTGTTACGGTGTTATATATTATTTTTTCAGCAATTTACTCGGCATTAAAAAGGCAACATAATTAAAAGAGTAATGAAATGATAAGCTCCTCACTACTTAATGTTTAAAGAAGTAATAAATAGCCTATATTTTTATACATAGAAAAAAGACCAGGATATTTATCCTGGTCTTAATTTTCGTATATTTTTATTTAATTTTCTGGCAATGCTTTATTCAAAATAATGGCGGTTAAAGAAGCAATTGCGATTGGAGAGCCAAAAAGATATTGAATCATAGTTGGCAAAGTGCCTAAGTAATCAGCTGGTAAGAAGGTCAAAGCGATTACCAATAGAATGGGAATCGAGATGACATACATTTCTTTTTGACCAAGCTGCTTTTGTTTTAGGACTTGGAAGCCGCTCATTGCAATGACTCCGCAGATAAGTGCGAATACTCCGCCAATGACAGCAGAAGGAATAGAAGAAATGATCGCAGATAATTTGCCTGATAATCCAAAAACGATGAATAATCCGCCTGCAGCTATAAAGACTCGTCGGCTGGCGATACCGGTAATCGTGATGATACCCGCATTGGAAGAATAACCCGTTACAGGAGTAGTTCCGAAAAGTGCTGCTGCCATACAACCCAAACCTTCACCAATAACTCCGCGATTGATGTGATTCTGATTGAGAGGCGTTTTAGTGACGTTACTAACAGCTAACCAAGTACCGGTTGTTTCAGCCATTAAAACGAGATAAATGATCAGCATGGTCACGATGGCGGAAAAATCAAAAGAAAAAGTGAAATCTTTAAAGACGAACTGCGGCATAGAAAACCATTTAGCTTCAGCGACTGGAGTTAAATCCAACATGCCCATAAAACCAGCCAGAATACTGCCGGCAAAGAGTGCAATGATCACAGAAGTAACGCGAAAAATGCGTCCGCTTTTAGATGAATGATTCCCCAAAATAGAGCAGCCAATCATAATGGCACCCGTTATAAGTGCCAAGAAAATATTTTGGCCGATCGATCCGACAGCACTGTTGTAAATATTGTCGTTCACCGCAGCTGGCATCAAAGACAGACCAACACAAAAAATAATCGTGCCGCCTACGATAGATGGTACAAAGGAGTCAATGAATTTGTGGAACAAGCCAGTAAAGCCTAGGATCGTTACGACAACTGCGCCTAAAAAGCTGGCGCCCATTGCTGCACCCCAGCCTTCCATACCGCCTCCATTGGCTAACGTAATTCCAGCGATTGCGCCGATTGGAATAAAAGAAGCTCCTTGCGCAACGGGCATTTTCATCAATAAACCTGTTTGAATAATGGTAGCAATACCGGCAGCGATGAAAGTCGATTGAATCAGGATGGCTGATTGACTAGCAGAGAAGCCGACAGTCAAAGCGACGATGAGCGGTACAACATAGACATCCATGGCCAATAAGTGTTGCAATCCAAGCAATAGACTTTGCTTCCAAGTTACAGTATCCTCTGTTTTCACTGTTACATTCATTTGAGTCGTTTCCATTTGTAGACAAATCTCCTTCTTATTCGTTAATTTGTTTTCCTTGTACCCATATTGAGACAATATTTTCACGTTTTGTTAAGTAAAGCAGCTTTTGAAAAATATCTTCTAGCGGTTCGGTTTTATCAAAAATCGGCATGGAAGCTTGAGAAACAGTTGTGTCGATCACTTGAGCATCAAAAGCAAAGTTTTCTGCGAGACGTCCGATTGGCAGGCTGACACTTTCTCCGCCGCCAGCTGTTGCGAAATAAAAAGCTTCATTGGCTGTGATACGAGAGGAGATAACGGCTTGGCGGATCGCTGAGTAGACACTTGGATCATACCCTCCAGAAAGATCGGTTCCCAATCCAACTTCAACTCCAAGCTCATGAAATTGTTTGATCGGAATCACACTGTTTGCAAAATAAGCATTGGAAATAGGGCAATGAGCAATCGCTGTGCCTGTTTCTTTAAAAGTAACGGCATCCGATTCGCTTAAGAAGTTACAGTGGGCTATAACAGATTTATCTCTTAATAATCCAAAATCCTTCAAGACTTGGGCATCATTTTTGCCAAATCGTTCTTTAACGTAACCATGTTCCCAATCGCTTTCGCTGCAATGACTGGTCACGTGCACATCATAAGTTTCAGTCAATTTCCCCAAGCCGGCTAAAGCTGAGTCAGTACAGCTAGGCACGAATCGAGGAGTAACGACAGGATAAACACCTTGGAAGGTTTCAGCTTGCAAGACTTTGACACGTTGAATGAATCGTTCGGTATCAGCTAGGGCCGTTTGTGTATCTTTATCGCGATAATAATCAGGGTTCTGTTCAACGTCATCCATTACAACTTTGCCGACTAGTCCCCGTTGGCCTTTTTGAGCACAAATTTCAGCTAATTTATAGCTAGCCTCTTCATGTACTGTCGCGAAATAAAGACCGGTCGTCGTTCCATTAGCCAATAAAGTATCCACCAAGTGAGCATATACTTTCTCGGCAAAAGCAGTGTCCTCAAATTTTGCTTCTAGCGGAAAAGTATAGGTGTTCAACCACTGGTATAAGGGAATATCTAATGCAGTTCCGCTTTGAGCCCATTGAGGAGCATGAATATGTAAATCGATAAATCCGGGTAAGAGGTATTGCCCTTCAGCTAATTCGGTTAGCTTATCTTCTTTTTTTGCTTCTTGCAGCGTAGACTGATACAACGCATCTGATGGAGCCAAACGTTTTGCAATCATTCCTTGATCATCTATACAGTAGAGATAGTTTTCTAGTACTTCCACTTCATGTGCAGAAATACTAGAAAACCCCGTTCCTTTTAAAACCTTAACAATATTCTTCATATATCTCACTTTTGTTCGTATTATTGACACATTTTTTATTATAAAGGATGTACGAGAGATAAGTCGATGTTGTTTACGAATTATAGCGATATTCTGTTTTTTAATGTTCGTGTTTTAGGTGGAAAGAGTGATTGGGTAGTGTTATCTTGCCTAACAGACAAAAAGATAAGGAACGAGAAGCAAAAAAAGAAGGACTATTCAACGCGAAAATACAAAAAAACAGCAATCGATTTTAACGACTGCTGTTTATATAAGAATGATGCAGATTCATCATCATTTTTTTGATTCGTTTTGTTTTTTTAACTCTTTCCTGATTTCATTTAATTGTTCATTTCGCTCTTTAGTTAATTTTAAAAACTTCGTTACGACGTAAACAACAAATACGATAATTGCCAACCAAAATAAACTAATGATCAATCCGTATAGTTGAAAAATGCCATCGGTAAAACCCATATAGTTTCTCTCCTTTGTTAACTAGTTATGTAAAGTTATTTTTATTGGGAAAATAGAACGAGTCAAAGCATAAAAATAAAACCTATTTTTTTGTATGGTTACGATACAAAATTAGAGCTAGGCCATTTAAAATAAGCGTAACGATTAGCAGGATAGCAGCTGCACTCGTTATTGTGGCAATCGTATCCATCAATGCAGATAAATCTCCGATGTTTACCAAATGTGAACTATAAACCAGTGGGAAATACAGAGCAACAGCGCAAGCAGCGACACTTAAAATGGAAAAAGTTGCCCAATGTTGACGGCGGTTATTTTTGTACCTGATTAAATTAACGATTGCTAGTATCCAAGCAATCAATCCCAAACCTAAACTGCCGAAAGTAAGAAAACTAACCATAAAAAATCCTCCATTCAGTTAAATTACTCTATCATTAAAATGTTATTTCTCAACATGGTAAGAAGGTATGACAAACAAATTTATTTATTGTCGCTGTAAGCACTCAACCAGTGGTAGGGTTGCAACTCTTCCAGTGTTTTAAATAGAAGGCCATTGTCTTTAGTCGTAACGGCAGCTTTTACGGTTGATCCCCAGTAGACTAATCGTTCTTGGCATGTTCCACATGGAGTGAGAATTTTAAAAGGAGCATGTTCATCCTCTCTAGCGATACAGATACTGTGCGTAACAGCGGTATCTAGTTTATGTGCTTCTAGAATGGCACCTGTCTCCATGCACAATTCTGTGGAAGCGTTAAGGACATCTGGAGCCACACTTGTTAACATTTGCCCGTCTTTTGTATACATAGCAGCAGCTCCGCCCCAGCCTTTAGGGTAGCGTTTTATTATTAATTGAATAGCAGCTTCGTATAAAGCATTTTCTATGTTCATTTTTTTACCTCATTAACGTTGTATTTGTTAGTTTAGTTATACCATACCTCTTTTTTAAAAGTAAGCGATACTTACATTCAAATGATTAGCAACTTCTCTCTTGTATATTAAAACAGCAAGAGACTAACTTAAAAATACAAATCTTTTAAAACTGGGTTTCTTTAAAATAAACTTAAAGCCGCTGTTTAAGGCGATTGCATGTATGATAAAATAGGGGTAACAATTTTTTTATGTGAGAAGGGTATTTATGATAACAAACATTAGAATAAATGTTTGTTACCAACCTTAAAAGAGGTTTTTAAAAATTGACTTTTTCAATTAGCGTGTTAGTACTCTGTAAAAGCAACTCCAAATAAATGAGTGGAAATAAAATTTTATTTAAGAAAGAAGGAGTTTGTCATGGCATTAGAAGAAAAAGACTTTATCATGCGTCAAATCAAACAACTAGCAGAAGGTATGGGGAAATTTCTTGGTTTAGAATCAATCAAAGAAATCATTAATTATGATCAAGCAGAAGAAGACAAGTTATCAGATGATGAAATTGAGACGATTATTCTAATGACTAATCTCCAAGACATTCAAAAAGATAAAAGAGTATCGAATGAGGAGATTTCAAAAGAATTAGGGATTACGGAGCAGGACTTAGAAGAGTTATACAGTAGCGAACGTTTCGCTACACCTGCAGAACTTATAGAAATTCGTGATTTTGTGGAGAAAAATGGATTTTAGCGACAAAAGTTTTGGGCTCTACCTGTAACTTATTTAAGTAGTTAACCTGCTTTTCTAATGAAAGGTTTTACTATCTAGTTAAAAAAAGCTTTAAACCTGACTGTTTTAAAGCTCTTTTTCTATTCGATTATCCTTAGCACTTTTTTTTTGTTGATTGAAAGTGTATAATAACCAAAGCTTACTAATTGTTTAATAAAAAATTGTTTAAGCAGGGGATAAGTGTAAAAGAAGCAGAGCTGTCTTTGCTTTTTATTTTTTGTTCTGCTGTCCCGTAATGAGAGGATTGAATTTAAAGATGAAAGAAAATTTTTGGCGTGAATTGCCGCGGCCATTTTTTATATTGGCACCAATGGAAGATGTGACTAGTGTTGTTTTTCGTCATGTAGTGAGTGAAGCAGCTAAACCAGACGTCTTCTTTACCGAATTTACCAATACCGTAAGTTATTGTCATCCAGAAGGACGCAATAGTGTCCGCGGCCGGTTAGCATTTACAGAAGATGAACAGCCAATGGTCGCTCACATATGGGGAGACCAGCCCGAACACTTTAGAGAAATGAGTATCGGCATGGCGAAAGAAGGGTTTAGCGGGATTGATATCAATATGGGCTGTCCAGTTCCGAATGTAGCTGGAAAAGGAAAGGGATCTGGTCTTATCCTTCGTTCAGAAGTTGCAGCTGATCTTATAGAAGCAGCCAAAGCAGGCGGATTGCCTGTAAGTGTGAAAACTAGATTAGGTTACAGCAGCTTAGACGAGTGGTATGAGTGGATAACACACTTATTGAAGCAAGACGTCGCTAATCTTTCCATTCACTTGCGTACCAGAAAAGAAATGAGTAAAGTCGATGCTCATTGGGAAATGATTCCAGAAATCAAGAAACTTCGTGATGAAATAGCTCCAGACACCCTTTTGACGATTAATGGAGACATTCCTGATCGGCAAACTGGAATGAAACTTGTTGAACAATATGGTGTGGACGGAGTAATGATTGGACGGGGTATTTTTAAAAATCCATATGCTTTTGAAAAAGAGCCGAAAGAACACAGCAGTGAAGAATTGCTTGGTCTTTTAAGACTGCAGCTTGATCTCCATGACAAATATTCAAAAGAATTGGAGCCGCGTCCGTTCAGACCATTACGCCGTTTTTTCAAAATTTATGTTCGTGGTTTTCGTGGTGCAAGTGAATTAAGAAACCAATTGATGGATACTGAGTCGACCGATGAAGTGCGGACTTTGCTTGATAACTTTGTATATGAAGATGATCATGAAACAAATCTGGCTTCTGATGCCTTTGAGTTTAACTCTGAAGGCAGAATCTGAGGTAGAGTTTACTGATACTGAAAGAGTGTTTTTAAAGAAATAGAATATTGTATTTATGCTCCGCTCAAGTTAGGCACATGCAAGATAAGTTGTGCCGCTGCTTAAGCGGAGATTTTTGTGTTTTTCGAAAACGGGTAAAAGGCTATCGTTAGGCTTTGCAGTCAAAGATATGGTACTATTTTTTCAAAGAAATACATAATTAACCAGAAGATGAAGTTTTATGCTAAAACTTCCAAAAAAGTAAAGAAGGCAAAAACTTAACCAGCTAGAAGGAGGAACTATGGATAAAGCAACTGAAAAAGTATTAATGCGTAAAGTGAAGAAGTATAAAAAGTGGTACGAAGGGGTATTTGTTAATCCGATATATCGGATAGTAAACGATAAACCATACTATATGGCCGGATTTACGATAAAGAATCAACCTGTTGCATCGGCTTATTTGTCACCAATGGGAGAAGAGGACAAAGAAGAAGCTTACATTGCACAATCTTCGTTATCGTTATTTGCTGATGTTAGCAGCAATATATTTAGTGTTGGCGGAGACCATTTGAAGATAGATTCTGATTATTATATAAAACCTTTAGAAATCCCGGTAAATACAGACAATTTAAATGCGGTGGCAGGTCATGAAGCATACAAAAATCTGTGGGAAATGCAAAAAAAGTTCAATAGTTTGGTTATCGATTTTCAAAATTATTATGATGCATTACTGGTAAGAGGAGAACTGACTGATCAAGACATTGATAAAGGAATTGAAACAGCTAACTGGGTCAATTTATATCAACTTGAAACTCTCAGCATTTTAGCAGAGCAAAATGAAGGGATTCGGGCTTATGCTGCTTATTTAGAAACAACCAAGGAATGGAAAAAACTTTCCGGTAATCAAAAAATATTTGTTAAGAAAATAGCCGGAGATGTAGTTGAATTGGAAAGCAATATCCATTCATTAGGGTTGATCGTTGACGAAGATGCTGAAAGAATGGTGGAGCTAAACCTTGAAAAAGCTAGACATGATTTAGAAGCAGGCATTGCCAAGCAAAAACGCTACATACGTTTTCCAGTGTAGAGAACGTTGGATAGGAATAAGATGAAAGTGACACCAGAACTGTTTAGCAGGGTATGATCGTGCAAATCGTCGGCGTGGTTCTTTACGGTATCGGAAAGATGTTAGCTAAACCGATCACCATTTTATTTAGCCCTCTATTGAATATACTGTTAATGACACTTATACCAGCTTCTGTCTTAGCAAGTTTACTATCTGGAGATCCCCTGGTACCTTATCCTACAGAGAAAAATGCTATACTAGTCTTTGTTTTCCTGGTCTTTGTCGTTTTGGGAATAAGCTGCTTTTTCATTCAGAATCGCAGAGTAAAGAAGGAGCAGGTATAGCTCTATAATAGAAGTGAGTCCGACTTTTTTAATAAGTAATTTAGAAGAAAAAAAGGAGATAATTTTATCTTTGGGAAGTAAAATAACATTTTGTTCATATCGAATCCTTTCCTTTAACATATGGTACAATGATAATGCAAAAACTACTGTTGTTTATAGTTAGTAAATAAATAATAATTCTCTATTAATTAAAAAGAAACATTTTATGGAGACAAGTCACCCTATATAAAAAGGCGGAACTGGAAATTTTACTATTTTAATGAAAAACGAAGCTTGAGTTCGGCAAGGAAATTATAAAATGATTACGCTGATAAAAACAGAAAGACCTTCTATGAGCGTGCATGGATTGGCTTAAACAGTTTGTTCTTTTCTTTCTTATAGAAATATTATTGTTTTTTATCTACTTAATGGAGGATTCGAAAATGTCTATAAAGACTGTGGTTCAAACTATGTTAAATTTTATTGCGCTTGATATCATTTTTAATCCCATTGTGAATAGTATTATTCCGGTTAGCGGTTTAGGAGTTTTTTTGAGTTTCTTATATTGGGGTATGCTTTTGGGTTTCTCTTATTATTTGTCTATCTTACTAAAAAGATAAACTTTGTCGTATATACCCATAAGCATATGAGTTAAGCAAGAAACAGTAAATAAGTTAAAAACTAATATCCTTATTTTCTTATTTCTAGATAATATAATGTTATGATCAAGTAGCCTATCTTTGGAGATAAATGAGGAAGTAATTTAAATGACAATGTTTAAGTATAGGAGTGAGAAGATGAGTGAATTAGCGATGTGGCTGCTGATGGTAGGAGTAGTGTTGCTTTTAATGTCAAAAATCAGTCAATTAAAAGAGGATATGGCTCGTATGAACACCACATTAAATGCTATTGCTAAACAAGTTAATGTGCCTGATCCGATAAATGATGAACTAAAAAATAGCATTTTAGAACTCATTTCAAAAGGGGAAAAAATTAAAGCGATTAAAGAATATCGAACTGCTACTGGAGCAGGACTAGTTGAGGCTAAGCAATATATTGACTCTTTAAGTGAATAAATTATAGGGATAAAAAGGGAGGAATTAGCTATGGATTTTGGACCAGCTGAAGGATTAACTGAACAATATAATGAACAGCTTTTCTCAATTGACAAAAAAATTTGCGAGTTGTTAAATCAACGAAAAAAAATTTCAAAAAATAATTCAATTTTACCGTCTGAAAAGGTGATTTCTAGTTTGGCTGATGAATATAGATTTCAAGAAGAATATTTACAAGTGCTTTTTGCAACAATGGAAATAGAGAATAAGTTTGAGCCAACTGTTGTGCCTGTTGAATTTAGAAAATATTTACCCATACTTAAATCTATTGAACATGAAGGAATGATGTATACAGTATCTTTTATTCGGCAATATGCTAATGCTAGTATGGTGTATTTGTATTTAGATTGGGATGAACCGAATAAAGATACTTTTGATAATAGCCGTAGTCCTGATTTTTTTGACTTATCTATTGATGATACATACGTTTGTCATTCAGATGGAGGAGGTGGGATACCTGGGCATATGAGTTATAGTTACGTCGTTTCACCTGCTTTGCCGGATGATATTACTGGAATTGAATTGCTTTTCAAAGAGTCTGGAGGGTCCTTTACAGAGATTCCAACAGGAAAAGGTTTTGAATTTTCAATTGAATTAGGATGAAAAAACAACCCGTCACTCTATAGAGAATGGCGGGTTATTTGTGAGGATTAAAGGTCGTTTAAATAATCTAAAGCATAATTGACATGTAATTCAGTAGCAATAGCTAAGCCGCGCTCATCAATATCAAAGTTTTCGTGATGATGGCCGTACCACGTATCCGGATCTTCAGGATTTTTCGTGCCGACACGTGCATAAACTCCTTCAGCAACGGCTAAGAAGTCCGCAAAGTCATCTGCTCCTAAGCTTTTTTCGTTGTCTCTGATGACATTTTCTTCGCCGACCATTTCAGCGCCAATGCGAGCGGCACGATTTGTGGCCGTGGGATGATTGATCAGCGGAGCAGCTGCATCATAATTTTTAAATTCAATCGTTGTGCGATGCGCTTTTGCAACGTCACGTGCAATACGTTCAACAGCTTCTAATACAAACTGGCGTGTTTCATGGCTAAATGTCCGAACTGTACCTTCCAGTGTGGCTTCATTCGCAATGATATTGTAGCGTGTTCCAGCTTTTAAAACGCCGACAGCTACCACGACATTGTCTAACGGACTGACTTCACGCCCGACAATACTTTGCAGTTCGACGGTGATTGCTGCAGCGGTCAATAAAGCGTCACGTCCCAAATCAGGACGTGCAGCATGTCCGCTTTCGCCGTGGACGGTGATCGAAAAGATATCACAAGAAGCATTGGTTGGACCAACCGTTGCTACGACTTTTCCGGTTTCGACGGATGAATCTAAATGAAGACCAAAAACTTGATCGACTCCTTCAACAAATCCGCCTGCTACAAATTGGCGTGCACCGGCTCCGATTTCTTCGGCTTGTTGAAAAGCCAGTTTGATCGTTCCGTAAAAATCTGCTTCATGTTGTTTCAAGATTTTGGCTGCTCCTAATAAAGCGGAGGCATGACCATCATGCCCACAAGCATGGTGCAATCCTTGATTTTTAGATTTATAGGGTTTGTCTTTGGCGTCTTCTAATTCTAATGCATCGATATCGGCTCGCAGTAAAAGAGTTTTTCCAGGTCCTTTACCGCCAACGATTGTTCCGATAGCACCGGTTTCGCCGACTGCTTCATAAGGAATGGCCAATATATCTAGTTCTTCTTTAATGCGTTTGATGGTTTCATATTCTTTTAAACTCGGTTCAGGGTGTTGGTGGAAGTAGCGGCGTAAAGCAATGACGTCTTCGGCTCCTTGTTGGACTTCTTCTTTAATGGTTGAACTGGTCAATGTAGTGGTCATGAAAATCATCCTTTCAAATTTTATATTTTTTATGAAGCAGGGAGAAAAGAGCACGTTATTTCCAAACTGGAATAGATGAACCTTTAGAAGTGTCTTCGATCACTTTTTTCGTACCGTCTGATTGATAAGCAGCGACTATCTTTTGATAGATCTCGTTGTCTTTATCTTCTTCGCGAGCGGCAATCACATTGAAATAAGGATCCGATTCTTCCGTTACAGGCTCAAGAAATATTGCATCTTCAGTAGGAATAAAACCAGCATCAACGGCCATGCCGCTATTGATCACAGAAGCTGCTACGTCCTCAAGAGCTCGTGCTGTCTGGGAAGAATCAAGTGCTTCAAACTTTAAATTCAAAGGGTTAGAAGTAATGTCTTCAATTACTGGGATTTGACCTTTAGTTGGATCAACTTCAATCAAACCAGCTGTTTGTAAGAGTAATAAAGCCCGACCTTCGTTAGAAACATCATTTGGAATGGCAATAGTATCATTCGCTTTGATTTCACTGACATCTTTTAATTTAGAAGAATAAATTCCTAAAGGTGCAATCACGGTATTTGCGATAACTGTTAGAGTTTCGTTACGGTCGTCATTAAAAGCATCTAAAAAGATTTTAGTCTGAAAAGAATTCAGGTCTAGTTCGCCTTCTGCTAATGCAGTGTTGGGTGTTGCATAGTCTGAAAACTTAATGATTTCCAGGTCAATATTATCAGCTGCCAGTTGTTCCTTCACATATTCCCAAGGTTCGTTGACTTCCCCGACAACGCCTAATTTAACGGTTGTTTTTTCTGATCCATCAGCTTTTTGATTTCCACAAGCTGTTGTAAAAAGTATCCCTGCTAGTAATAATGAACCGAACAAGACTTTTTTAATATTTTTCATGTGTTGTTTCTCCTTTTTTGTTCTATTTTTTTGGTTGAATGCGATTTCCTAAATTTCTTTCGAGTCAGTGCGGGCTTGTCCCGCTTTTCTTGTTAATGGGATGTTTTTTTGACTAATTGGTTTCCAATAAATTGGCTGATAAAGACGATGACTAAAATAATTAAAGTCGCCACTAAAGTGACGTCATTTTGATAGCGATTATAGCCGCGAGCAATCGCTAAATTGCCTAAACCTCCTCCGCCAATAGCACCAGCCATAGTCGTTAGTCCGATCACATTGATAATGGTTAGAGCAGAAACCCGGATAATTGAGGTCAGTCCTTCTTTCAAATAGACACGAAAGATGATTTCTAATGGGCTGGATCCCATCGACTGGGCCGCTTCGATAACTCCCGGATCAACTTCTAAAAGGGCAACTTGGATTTGTCGAGCGTAAAAAGGAACGGTCCCAATCACCAACGGAACAAGTGCGGCGGTCGTGCCAATCGAAGTATGAACTAATAAGCGCGTCAAGGGAACGACTAATGCCAGTAAAATAATAAAAGGCAGTGAACGGAAAGTATTGACAATATTATCTAAAAATCGATAAATGAACGTATTTTTTAAAATGCCGTTTTCATCCGTTACCACTAAAACAACACCTAGCGAGATACCTAAGATACCAGCAATCAAAGCAGTCACACCGGCCATATACAGGGTTTCAAGGGTACTTTCAATAATTTCGTTTTTTAATACTAATACATTTTTAAAATAGGTTGAAAAAAAAGTAGTCATGATTTAGTCCTCCTTTTAAATAGCTGCTGCTTCTTTTTTGAATTGAATAATTTTTTGTTGGTGATTGATAATAGCAACTCTGACATTCTGTGATTTCAAATAATGAATGGCCTTTTCTTGCTGAGCAGATTCTCCTGAAAAAACAACGACCAAGTTTCCGACAGGGGTATCTTGTAAAAACTCAACATTTCCAAAAATAATATTAGTCGCAACGCCGAAACGAAGCGATAAAGCTGCAATCAGCGGTTCACTCGTACTGTCTCCGACATAAGAAATATTCGCCAATTGGTCATTTGCTTGTAAGTTTAAGAGAGTAGGGTGTTTAAGTACGTTTTCTAATGCTTGATCAAGATGAGTAGCCGTACTGATAAATTCTTTCGTCAGCTGTTCTTTAGGATCGGTGAAAATAGAAACGATATCGTTGGATTCAATCACATGCCCATTTTCCATCACGGCAACTCGATGACAAATTTCTTTCACGACTTGCATTTCATGAGTGATGATGACGATCGTCAAACCTAAACGCTGATTCAGTTCTTTCAATAATTCTAAAATGGAAAGTGTAGTCTTTGGATCAAGTGCGCTGGTAGCTTCATCACAAAGCAGCACTTCTGGATCATTCGCCAATGAGCGAGCAATGGCGACCCGTTGTTTTTGACCACCAGAAAGCTGGGAAGGATAAGCCTGACTTTTATCGGACAAACCGACTAAAGCCAATAATTCTGCCACACGCTTCGCCATTTCAGTTTTTGACAGTCCCGACTTCCTCAAAGGATAAGCAACATTTTCTGCAATGGTTCGTGAAGCCATCAAGTTAAAGTGTTGAAAAATCATTCCAATTTTCTTTCGGGCTTTCCTTAATTCTTTCGGCTTTAATTGCAATAAATCTTGATCTCCTACGATGACAGAACCAGCAGTTGGCCGCTGCAATAAGTTGATTGTCCGGACGAGTGTGCTTTTTCCTGCACCACTGTATCCAACGATCCCAAAAACTTCTCCTTTCTGAATGGATAAAGAAACATCTTGTACTGCAGAAATCGTTTGCTCTTTGCTTTCAAATGTGACACTGACTTGTTGTAATGAAATCATGTTATGTCCTCCTTTAGTTGATATAAAAATAAAAAACGCTCGTCCTTAATCCAGTTGTACCAGATTAAAGGACGAACGTTTGACCATTCGTGTTACCACCTTTGTTTAGATTAGCTTCGCAACTAATCCCTCGTAAAGTACGGGAATAAAAGTATTCCGATACTCGGGCACTGTAATGGGTGCCGCCCATGATAGCCTAATATCTCTAAAGATACTTGGTATGCCGCTCAGAGGCCATTTTCTTTCTGTGCATTGCAAACCTGTTTTCAGCTGCCAGGCTCTCTGTTGTTACGCTGCATAGAATTACTTTTCTCGTCATTGCGTTTGGTTCTATTTAGTTGAAATAAAAAAAGTCCTTAAAAAGAAGCCGGTTATCGGTTCTTTTTAAGGACGAAAGCTATTAGCTGCTTCGTGTTACCACCTTAGTTCGTAAAACCATCACTGATTTTACCTCATTCAGTCTAAAAAAGATTCTTGCATCTTTTTGTAGCTGAGGCACTGTAACGGGTGCTCCCGACATAAGCTTAAAAATGATTTTTTCATTTAGTCGCCTATGCCACTCCAAGACCATCTTCGGTTCGACTTCCTTACCCTTTTTCAGCATCGTGCAGGGTTCTCTAAAAAGTGTTGTCGGAACGTACTCTTCTTTTCGTAGTGTTTGTTTCGTTATCTTGCTTTTAAATATACAGAGCTAAAATGAGAATGTCAACACTAAAATGATAATTCGATGAAATTAAAATGAGGGAAAGGAAAAAGGAAGTTGTATTGGCAGGAAAAAGAAAAGCATGCTATAGTGGGTGATGGCGATAAAACAGACTATTTAATCGTCAAATAAATCAGAGTAGGAAATGAAGCGTTAAGTGCTGCAGGGATGGGATGTTGCCCTCAGACGAAAAATTGTTTCGGCAATTTGCGGTTTTGTTTCTGCATTCGCTGCATAGTTTTTATGTGGGGAGCTCTTAAGAGGAGATCTTCAAAATGAACAAAAAAAAGTTTGATGCCAGAAGTATTTCAATTATCGGCTTGTTGATGGCACTCGACATTATATTAACGCGCTTCGTCGCTATTGAAACGCCAATCGTTCGAATCGGGTTTGGCTTTCTGCCTGTTGCGATCATCGCCATGCTGTATGGTCCTTGGATTGCTGGAGTTGCTGCAGCACTAGCGGACTTTATGGGAATCATGCTGTTTCCAAAAGTAGCCCTCTATTTCCCTGGCTTTACATTATCGGCTTTTTTAGGAGGCGTTATTTATGGGCTGGTTTTATATAAGAAGCCTAAAACCCTTGGTCGTGTAGTACTTGCGATCTTATTAGTAACGGTTTTTGTTAACTTAGGATTGAATACATTGTGGTTGACCATCTTGTTAGATAAAGCCATTTATGTTATTTTCCCGGCACGATTTATCCAAAACTTGGTATTGGCGCCTGTCGATATTGCTTTGTTGTATTTCGTGTTGCAAAATAAAACCTTGCGAAAAGCAACTAGAATCGAATAATGAACAATTGATGGATACGTGAATAGTAAGGCCAAAAAGCTGGAGGTTTTTCTAACTTTTTGGCCTTATTTTAGGATAGAAGACAATCAATTTGCTGAATTAAATTGACACTTTTATTAAAAAAAGCTAAACTGATTAAAAAAAGATGAGAAAAAATAACAATCGGAGGGGCCCTTTATGATTACTCATACTTTTGGCGTGAAAAAAGAAAAAGAACACTATCAAATCCGCATTGGAGTATATGGTATTCTATCTGACCCTGAAAAAAAGAAAATATTAGTTGTTTCACCTCCTAACGGCTCTTATCTGTTACCAGGCGGAGAAAAGGAAAAACAAGAAACAAATGAAGAAACGCTGCAACGAGAATCAATGGAAGAACTAGGCTGTCGGATTGAAATAGGGCAGCATTTAGGTGATGCAGAAGATTATTTTTACTCTACTCACCGAAAGCAGTACTATCATAACCCCGCTTATTTTTATGTCATTGATGCATGGGAAAAAGTCAGTGAACCCTTGGAAGATTTTAATGAATTGACCTGGATGACAGTGCCTGAAGCGTTAAAAAAATTAAAACGAGGCAGCCATCGCTGGGCAGTTGAGCAATGGATGAAAATGGATAAAAAAAACTGATTGGGCATATTGCCCAATCAGTTTTTAGTTAGTTATCTTCTTTATATTCGACTGCAGTAACCGTTACATCGATGTTGCCTTTTGTTGCTTTCGAGTAAGGGCAAAAAGTATGAGCTTTATCAGCTAGTTCTTGAGTTTCTGTTAAGTCTTTGCCTTCGATACCAACTTCCATTTTAGCAGCTAATTTGAATCCATTATCTGTTGGGTCTGAAAGCAATTCAATGGTAGTCGTTACTTGTGTTTTACCACTGACGTTTTCTTCTTTCATTTTATGTTCCAGAGCTGAATTAAAACAAGCGCTATAGCCGAGTGCAAAAAGTTGTTCAGGGTTGCTTCCTTGTCCAGGACCACCCATTTTTTTAGGAGTTGAAACACGAACTGAGAAGGATTTATCTGGCAAATGACTTTCACCGTCACGTCCACCGGTGTTGATAGCGGTAGTTTGATACATAACCTTAGATTCTGACATTTAAGAAAAACTCCTTTCTGATATGATCGTACAACTCAAGTATATAGAAGAAAGTGAAAAACCCCAAGTAAAACGCTTTAAAAGCTAAGATAATAATTGACTTCATCTTGCTGCGCCAGTAAGCTAAAATAAAGGAGTAACACCAAAAAGAGGAGGAGAAATGATGCCGTTTGTTCATATCGAATTAGTTGCAGGACGTACACCGGAACAAAAAGCGAATTTGGTTAAAGAAGTAACCGAAGCTGTTGTGAAAAATACAGGAGCTCCGAGCGAAAAAGTTCATGTTATTCTCAACGAAATGCAGCCGGAAAATTATGCTCATAATGGAAAGCTGTTAGGCTAGTACAAAATAGCCAAACAAAAGGCCGTCTCAATAGTTTGAGGCGGCCTTTTGTTTACTTTTTTCTTTTTTTAATTAGAAAATACTAGTTCTTCAATTACGTGGGCGACCCCATCTGACTCATTAGATTTTGTGACATGGTCACTGACTTCTTTAATGCTGTCAATGGCATTATCCATGGCTACTCCCATACCTGCAAATTCAATCATATCGCGGTCATTTTCGTTGTCGCCAATCGCCATGACATTTTGTTGAGGAATGTTTAAGATTCCAGCAAGATCTTTTAAGGCTTGTCCTTTGCTGGCAGCTTTATTCAATACTTCTAAATAGAAAGGTTCACTTTTTAAAATCGTATATTTTTCATAAAACTCTGCTGGGAATTGAGCAATGCCGCGGTCTAAAATAGCGGGTTCATCAATCATCATCATTTTGCTGATGACGATCTCAGGGTCCATTTCTTCAACACTGCGGTATTTAACCGGCATATTGACCAATGAAGATTCTCTAATCGTATACGGGCTGATATCTTTATTAGCTGTATAAATTGCTTCTTTATCTAATGTTTGACAATGTACGCCTACTTTGCGGCTCATCGCTTCGATTTCTAAAAAGTCGTCAAAAGACATCGTGTGATGAGCGATAGCTGTGCCGTCATGGGCTTTTTGTACCAAAGCACCGTTATAAGTAATAACATAATCGCCTTCTTCTTCCAAATTCAGTTCTTTCAAATAGTCTTTCACACCAGGCAGCGGCCGTCCTGTACACAATACGATTTTAATGCCTTTTTCTTTTGCTTCAGCTAATGTAGCTTTTACTTTAGGGCTGATTGTTTTTGCGTTGGTCAATAGGGTGCCATCTAAATCAATGGCAATTAATTCGATACTCATTTTATATTATTCCTCCAATGGGGTAGTGGGTTGACGGATTGCATCATTTTTAATGTAGCGTTTGAACTCTTGGTAAATCGGTTCGAATAAATCAACTTCTTTTTCTGTTTTTGGTTTTAAAAATTCTTTTGGAAAATAAAACCGTTCGTCACCGCGAACTTTTCCGGTCAAGGAAGAAACGATTTCGCTGACCTGAGAAAGCTCAATAAAAGTGCCGTCTTGATACATCAGTTCAATTTGTGTGCGGTTAGTGATTTGATTAGGGCGGTAGAAATCATAAGGCAGATCATAACTGTTATTGATAGCTGTGTAGTAATCTGTATCATAACCGGCTTCTTGGATTAAATCCATCAATTTTTGTAAAGTGACTTGATCCTGCTGGCTGGAAAAATGAACCGACTTAAAGGGTTTGCGGTCCAGAAAGCGCGTAGCTAAATCACTTAAAACAGCATCTTGTTCGTCTCGCCAAAGCGTAAAGTAGGTACTTAAAACGCCGTCATCCAATTTTAAATAATCTTCTAAAGTAAAAGTTTGGTTAAAGAAAGGAATCAAGATACTTGCCGAGTGCTCTAAGTGGACTTCCGCGTCGGTATACAAGAGTTCAGCTCGTTTTAACAAATGATCTAAAATAACTTCCATACTGCGTGAAACAGGGTGGAAATAAACTTGCATGTACATTTGATAGCGACTGACAATATAATCTTCAACCGCATGCATACCTGAAATCTGAAAAGCAATGCCGTCTTTGTAAGGCCGAATAACTCGCAATATTCTTGTCAGATCAAATGTACCGTAATTGACACCGGTAAAGTAAGCATCGCGCAATAGATAATCCATCCGATCGGCATCGATTTGACTGGAAATCAATTGGACGACTTGCGGATTTGGATAGGTTTTTTGAATGACACTCGCTACTTTCTCAGGAAAATCAACTGCAATACTGGCTAAAATCTGATGAACTTCTGTTTGCGGAGACATAATGATCTCCACGGTGATGGCTTCATGATCTGTTTTAAAAATACGTTCGAAAGTATGGGAGTAAGGTCCATGTCCAATATCGTGCAATAAAGCAGCACACAAGACCACTAAGCGTTCTGAATCGTCCCAGCCCCCGTCTCCAGGAGTTTTTTCAGGGAAATTACGAGCGAAATTATCACAAATCCGCCGAGCGATTTCATAAACGCCTAATGAATGTGTAAAGCGGGTATGTTCAGCTCCGTGAAAAGTAAAAGAAGAAGTGCCTAATTGTTTGATCCGGCGTAAACGCTGAAACTCACGAGTGCCGATCAGATCTAAAATGACTTGGTGCTGGACATGGATATAATCATGGACTGGGTCACGAAAAACCTGTTCGATTGGTAATAATTGATCAGCATCTTCTTTAAATATCATGTAAGCAGCTCCTTTTCCGCATCGTCTTTTAGCATTTGCAGATTTCGGCGAATCATTTTTTCTTTGCTTTCTTCGTAAACGGTTAAAATGTCTGGTGTATAGGTGCCTGGAACGACCAGACAATGACGGTCTTGTAAGGTTTGAATGATTTTTTCTTGTACTTCAGCAACGGTAAAAGGAGCTCCAAGCAGTTCTTCTAACGTTGCCATCACAGTTGGATCGATGGATGGAAAATGCCATTTAACCGTTTCGCCTTGTAATCCCGCTGTATAAAATTCTTGCAGCATGCGAGCTCGTCGCTTCTGATCGCCATTGACACTTAGGTAAATCATAATAGCCACGCCGTTTTTTAACCGACGTTGCGCGATTCCGGCAAATTTCTTACCGTTGATACTCAAATCAAAATCGCCTGGACAGTAGGAGTCAGGAATTTCGTAAGCCTCAATCGTTTGATCGTATTCTTTGAAAACGTCTTGTATCAAGCGGAACATGTAATCGTAACCTTCATCAATACTGATACGATCGTCTGGTTCTTCAGGAAAAACAAGAGAAAAATTTAACACTCCAGCGTCTCCTACCACTGCTAATCCTCCCGAATTGCGAACGATGTAATCTTGTCCATAAGATTGAATAACCTTTATACTATTTGAGAAATAGGGGAGTTTAGTATCCATCATCCCTAGAATCACCAAATTTTGCGTCGGCCAAAAATGCAAAGCAGCGGGCTGTTGTTGCTTGCCGATATGAGTCATTAGGCTATCAGCTAAAGCAAAATGAGAAATGGTTTGGTTTTTAAAAGGCATCGTTGCTGCCTCGTATAATTCATAAGTTTGGTTAGTTAAAAAGTCTTTTTTAGCGATCGAAGACATAAATCTACTTCCTTTATTAAGAGTCGTATTCGTTCATATCCTTATTATAGCAAATTTACAGAAAACTTTCAGAAAGACTCTTGTAACGAGTTTGATTTGAGCGGAAAGAAATGATTTAGGACTATATCTGGTTTGAATTTACAGGTATATGGTCCTAAAAGTCCTGATACAGACCTTAAGTGTGAAGAAAAATAAAGGATACGGTGCCTAAACTCCTTTTATGTGCCATAAGTAGTCTGGATTTCTATTCATATGGTCCTTAACCGCCATTCGATTCGAACCTGGAACGTTCTTGTTTTTCTGGTCAGGAACAATTGACCAGCTTGCTTTAAAAGGGCTATACTAAGACACAATAAGAACGCTAAATAAGAATTGGAAGGAGAGCTGGGGAAAATGAAGCGAGGCTTGCCGAATCGTGCTGGTTTAGAACAGGAAGATTTCGAAAATATATACCGGACAATGTGGGAAATCCGCTATTTTGATGAACAAGTAGAAGAGTTGTTTGCAGCTGGAAAGATACATGGCACGACTCATTTATCCATCGGCCAAGAAGCGACTGCTGCCGGCAGCGGGTATTTATTGAAACCGACTGATTACATTACCACCACTCACCGAGGACACGGCAACACGATCGCTAAAGGAACCGATATGGCAGCTATGATGGGCGAGTTGTTTGGGAAAAAAGGCGGAACCAATCAAGGAAAAGGCGGCAGCATGCACATTGCAGACAATAAAAATGGGAATTTAGGGTCGAACGGAATTGTCGGCGGCGGCTATCCGATCGCTGTAGGGGCCGCTTTAACAGCTCATATGCAGAAAACTGATCATGTTGTAGTGTGTTATGCAGGAGACGGTTCGACCAATGAAGGAAGTTTTCATGAAGCACTAAACTTAGCGGCCATTTGGCAATTGCCGGTTATTTTTTTTATTGAAAACAACCAATATGGCATGAGCAGTGCGATTCACCAGATGACTGCTATTTCTCACTTGTCCAAACGGGCGGAAAGCTATGGATTTGAAGGGAAAACAATTGACGGCAATAATTGGCTTGAAGTTATAGACGCTACTCATGCGGCAATTGAAAAAGCTCGAAAAGGCGAAGGCCCGACATTGATAGAAGCGGTGACCTATCGTTTCAGGGGCCATTCAAAGTCAGACCAGCGTGAATACCGGACAAAAGAAGAAGAAACTGCCTGGTATGCAAAAGACCCGATTATAGTAGCAGAGCAGCAATTGTTAGCCGCAAATTTGGCAACCCAATCAGATTTGAATAAATGGAAACAAGAAAGCTTGCTGAAGGTACAACAAGCAATTCAAATTGCTGAGCAAATGGAAGATGCCTCACTGGCAGACTTGGAAACAAATGTATACGCCGATGAGGAGGAGTAAAATGCGGGAACTCACTTATTTAGCAGCTATCACCGAAGCGTTGGATGAAGCGTTGGATGAAGATGAACATGTTTTTTTAATGGGAGAAGATATTGCTTTATACGGCGGCGGATTTGGTGCAACTAAAGGCTTATTCAATAAGTATGGAGCGGAACGAATTCGCAATACACCTATTTCAGAAAGTGCGTTAGCAGGGGCAGCAGTAGGAGCAGCGATGACAGGGATGCGGCCGATCATTGAAATTCAATTTTCTGATTTTATTACGATCGCAATGGACCAACTAGTCAATCAAGCGGCCAAGATCCATTATATGTATGGCGGAAAAGTTTCTGTTCCTTTAGTCATGCGCACAGCAGCCGGATCAGGCACGGGACATGCTGCTCAACACTCACAAAGTCTGGAAAACTGGACTGCTCATATTCCAGGACTAAAAGTAGTCCAACCTTCCACGCCTTACGATGCAAAAGGATTATTGCATGCAGCGATTGAAGACAATAATCCGGTCATGTTTTACGAGCATAAATTAAGTTATCGGCTAATGGGAGATGTACCAGCAGAAAAATATGTTATTCCTTTAGGAGTAGCAGATGTGAAACGTTCAGGACAAGACATTACAGTGGTCGCAACCGGTATAATGGTGCAAAAAAGCCTAGCTGCGGCAGAACAGCTGGCAGCCGAGGGGATTTCTCTGGAAGTAGTCGACCCGCGGACACTTGTTCCGCTAGATACTAAAACGATTCTAGCCTCTGTTCAAAAGACAGGACGTTTATTGATTGTGCATGAAGCAGTGAAACGCAGCGGATTTGGCGGGGAAATTGCCAGCATCGTAGCAGAAAGTTCAGCTTTCTATGCATTGAAAAAACCGATTCACCGATTAGGCGGAAAAGCCATTCCCATGCCGTATCAAAAGGAATTAGAGCATCAGGCCATTCCTCAAGTAGAAGATATTTTGATTGCAGCTCATCAGTTGATGAAATAAGAAAGAGCGAAAACAGAAAACAGTTCAAACAAAAAAACTAAATCATTAATGAAAGGATTATTTTAAATGGAAATGGATTTAAGTAAAGGGATGCCGGCTAAAATTAAAATGAAAACGACTATTTCGCAAGGAGCTTCAGTTGAGAATTTTGCATTTGATGAGACAGGCAAAGTAGTGTATATGAATGGAGCTTATTACATACGCTATCAAGAGACGCATGATGCAGTTGAAATTCCGGTAACCGTTAAGTTAGATGCATCGGGAGTGGTGACGATTATTCGCAGAGGAGAAACAACTACACGTATGCGCTTTGGCGAAGGAGAACGGTATGAAACAAGTTACCATACACCGCAAGGGATGATTACGATGGAAACAGTCACTCGTCAATTACGAATCAGTTACCGGGACCAGCCTTTTTCAGGAGAATTACGAATGGAATACGATTTGTATTTCAATAAAGAAAAATTAGGAAATTACAAATTACAATTGCTTTTTACTGTTTAAATATAGTATGATAAAGAGTAGACTGTTGAAAGGACGTGGCTTTCGTGAAACTTGAAAGATTTGATGGACAAAATAAAAATGAATTATCAATGATAGAAGTCGCTCATGCCATTTTAGAAGAAAACGGTGAAATTTTAGATTTTGCTACTTTATTAAAAGAAATCAAAGAATTTTTAGGAATGAGTACAGAAACAGTAAATAACCAACTTTCTCAATTTTATACAGATTTAAACATTGATGGAAGTTTTATTTCTCTTGGGGAAAACCGTTGGGGCTTGCGCTCATGGTATCCAATCGATTTTATCGATGAAGAAGTTACTCAAGGAAATGAAGATGAAGCTCCACGCCGCAAAAAACGTAAAAAAGTCAGTGCTTTTGTTTCAAGTGAAGATGAAATTGATTACAGCAATGATGACCCAGAAGAT